>JALYNX010000145.1 GCA_030772935.1 Actinomycetota bacterium
GGCATGACTTGCCGGTGCTGTGCTTGCCCAGGCGACTGAGCAAAGCGTCATACCCGGCGACGTCGACCAACGCCAGGTACAGGGTCAGGTTCTGCTTGCGAGGCGAGAAACCCACTTTGAACCAGTCACCCTCGCGGCCCGCTGCGGATCGGTAGTGGAAGTCACAAAACCCCACGATGCTCTCGCCCCACATCGCCGGCTGTTCCCCAGTGACCCGCTGCATCAACTCGACCAACGCCTTCGAGTCGTCGCGCTTGCGCGGGTCATCGATGGCGTCGATGTAGTCGTTGACACTGGCCTTGGTCTTCTGTGTCTTGTTCTCAGCCATGGACCCAACCTATCGAATCTGAATGCATTCCGTCACGTGACGCGCTGCATTCGGAACGCGGACCTGTTCAGTGCAGCTCTCGTTGCGGGACCGTGGGGACGACCATGCCTTCGCCCAGGTAGGCGCGCGCGATCACTCCGAGGAATTGGTACACGGTGCCCTCCCATCGGCTCAGAGGCCCTGGGCGGTAACCGCGGTTGCGCATTCCGCGTTGCACGCCTTCACAGGCTGACCAGTCCTCGCGGTTGGTTATGTCCCAGAAGTCGGTGGCGTAAGAGGGGTCGAACCCGGGGAGGTCGAAGGCCTCTGGGGGGAACAGCCAGGCACATTCGATGAAGGTCCGGTCGACGTCGATGGGGGTCAGTCGATGGGTCATCACATAGTCGGGATGCAGCGACAGCAACAAGTTGGGGGTCACCGTGAGGTACCAGATGTGCCGTGCCTGCTCGTCGTCGATCTTTCGGAAGTTGACCCCGTTGGAGCTCCCGTCCAAGGACATGGTGACCGCGTGTTCCTTGAGATCCATCGTGCCGCCGAGCCACATCCCGGTCGGGATGTGATCGAACCCGCTGTCTGGTGGCGTCACCTCGCACAGCTCGGGGTGGATCGTCGAGCAGTGGTAGCACTCGTTGTAGTTCTCGACCACGACTTTCCAATTGGCTTTCACCTCGTAGGCATGTGAGGCAGCCGTTATCAGACGCTCCGGCTCGTAGGCAGAGATGATCTCGGCCAGATTGCCGAAATGCTTCTCCAAGGACGGCGAGGATCCGGACAGGTCGACGAAGACCCATCCCCCGAGGACGCCGACTCCGAGCGAGATCAGCGGGAACTCGCTGGGGTCGAAAGTGGGGCTTTGCGTGAAGGTGGGGGCGGCGCGCAGGCTGCCGTCGAGGCGATATGACCATGAGTGGTATGGGCAGCGGATCAGACGAACATCGATTGCGTCGCCGACCGGAGCCAGTTCGTGCCCTCGGTGCCGACACACATTGGAAAACGCGCGAAGAGTCCCATCTTCATCGCGGACCAGCAGGACGCTCTCGTCACCGAGCTCGACGGCGCGAACCTGACGTGGCCCCACCAATTCTTCGAGCCGCCCGACACATATCCAAGTGCTCTGCCATAGGTTTTCCTTTTCCCAGGCGACCACCTCAGGTGATGTGTAGGCGGCTGAGGGAAGGGTCAGGTTCTGCCCAAAGTCGTTGATGACCTTGCGGAGCTGAAGCTGATCCAGTGGCGCTGTTTTCATCGACTTTTCCCTCATTCTCAGTCGGCGCGACCGACCGGGTGTGACCTGGGCGACCGGATACAGTGGGCACGCTCCTAGTCCCCAGTGTATCCTGAACCGTGAGTCAGGTTACCCGAAAGGAAGGTGACTCATGCTCGCCGCGGAGGATCGGATGTCCACAATTTTGGACGATCTGATCGAAGAAGAAGAGCGGACGTTCATCGAGCGAGCCCCCGAGGCCACACGGCTGGACTCGGTGGCAAGACGATCATTGGCCGGCGGAGTCACCTCCAGTTGGCAGATCTCACGCCCCCAACCGATCTGGATCGACCGAGGTCTCGGATCACGAGTCTGGGATGTCGACGGCAACGAGTACGTCGATTTTCACGGCGGGTACGGCGCCATGTTGGCCGGTCACGCCCATCCGGCGGTGGTGGCGGCAGTCACGGAACGGGTTCGCAAGGGAACCCACTTCGCCCAACCCACCGAAGACGCAATCGTGGTCGCCGAGGAGCTCTCCAGTCGTTATGGCCAACCTTTGTGGCGCTTCGGAAATTCTGGGACCGAAGCCACCATGGATGCCGTCCATCTCATGCGGGCAGTTACCGGTCGTGACCTGATCATCAAGTTCGAAGGCGCCTATCACGGGCATCACGACTCGGTGATGGTCTCGGTTTGGAACGAGGACGAACTTGGGCCAGAAAAGCGCCCGGCGAGCATGCCGGCCGGATCCGGTATCCCGAGCGCAATCGTCGACCTGACTCTGGTCGCCACCTTCAACGAGCTCGACGTGGTGTCGATGCTCTTTGAGGAGCATCCTGGCCAGATCGCCGGGGTGATCATCGAGCCCATTCTTCAGAACTGCGGCGTCCTCCTTCCCGAGGAGGGGTTCCTACCCGGATTGCGGGAACTCACCGACAAACACAACGCTTTGCTCACCTTCGACGAAGTGAAGACCGGCCTGACTGTTGGTAAAGGCGGCGCAACCAGAAGATTCGGGGTTCAACCAGACATCGTCTGTCTCGCCAAGGCTCTCGGTGGCGGGCTTCCGATATCAGCGATCGGTGGGACGGACCACGTCATGAGCCACATCGTCGATGGCACCTATGACCAGGTCGGCACCTTCAATGGCAATCCCCTGAGCATGGCCGCTGCTCGGGCGATGCTCACCGAGGTCATGGTCGAGGAGAACTATCGCCATTTGGCTCATATTCAGCAGCGGATGGAGAAGGGCGCCAATGAGGTCATCGGTCGCCACAAGCTGCCGGCCCACGTCGCCACAGCCGGCGCCAAGGGCAGTGTCATTTACTCGCCAGAGCCGATGCGCACCTATCGGGATTTCCTCGACGTCGACGGTCGATTCGCCCAGGCAGCCTGGCTCTATCAGTACAACCGCGGGGTCTTCCTCCCGCCATGGGGCAAGGGCGAGCAATGGCTGGTTTCGGTGGCGCACGACGATGAGGACATCGACAAGTACCTGGAGACTTTGGATGCCTTCGCGGCGGTCATCACCCGATGAGCCGGACTTAGACTCGCTCACCTATGAGCGGTGTCGTAGAGCTCGTCCAACTGGAGAAGAATTTTGGTGACGCGGTTGCGGTCGACCGGATCAACCTCAAGGTCGAGGACGGGGAGTTCTTCGCATTGCTCGGGCCATCGGGCTGCGGCAAGACGACCACGCTTCGACTCATCGCCGGGTTCGAGCGCCCCGACTCCGGGGCAATCCTGATCGACGGGGTCGACCAGGCCGGAACCCCTCCTCACAAGCGACCGATCAACACCGTCTTTCAGAGTTATGCGCTGTTTCCTCACATGAATGTGGCAGACAACGTCGCATTCGGGCTCCGTTATCAGGACGTGTCAAAAGCGGAGCAGAAACAGAGGGTTAGCGAGGCTCTGGAGCAGGTGCGTCTGACGGGCATGGAGTCAAGGCGGCCGACTCAATTGTCCGGAGGTCAACAACAACGAGTCGCCCTCGCCCGATCACTCATCCTCAATCCATCGGTGTTGCTACTCGACGAGCCCCTGGGGGCTCTCGACGCCAAATTGCGCAAGGCGCTGCAAGTCGAATTGAAGCGCCTCCAGGAAGATCTCGAAATCACGTTCATCTACGTGACCCACGATCAAGAGGAAGCTCTGACCATGTCAGACCGCATGGCGGTGATGACTGAGGGCAGAATCGAGCAACTGGGGACCCCTTCCGAGGTCTACGAGACACCCACTTCGAGCTACATCGCCGACTTCCTCGGGGTTTCCAACCTCATGTATGCCGATGCGGTCGGAGCGGGGCGAATCTCAGTTGGGGGGCGGGAGTTGAGTTGTGTCGACAGGGATGGCGCAACCGGCGAGGTAACGGTCAGTATTCGGCCGGAGCGGGTGGAGATTCATCCTCCTGACCATGGCGGCGACAACCTCCTGTTCGGAGAGATCGAGCGTGTGGTGTTCGCCGGCCCGCTTCTCAATGTCCTGGTGACTGTCGAGGAAGTCGGGACGATTCAGGTGACCGTTCCCAATCAGGGCGGCTCTTTCCGTTGGGACTGGCCTGACAAGGTGTCCCTTCATTTCCCGACCGAAGCACTGCGGATCGTATCGGAGACAGGCACCGCCACCGAGGAGTTGGACGCCGAAGTGGAAGAGGAAGCTGAGGCATAGCCGGCAAGGAGCAGGCGCCCCCCTCCCCGGGCTTCGCCGGTACTCCCCCCCAACGCTGACTCCGTTCACTGGGGGGAGAGACATCAAATTTCGAAGTTGGCCACCGACTCCAGGGCTGAGCCGCCCTCGCCACCTCGCTTGCCCAGGACCCGGAACAGAACACCGGCGATGACGACGGCCCCAATGGTGGTGACCATGAGCAGCGTGGCCAGTGCATTCAGTGATGGAGGTGGGGCGAGCCGGGCGCCGGAGTAGAGCTTCACCGGGATCGTCACCGTGTCGGCACCGGCGATCAGGAATTGGCTGATCACGAAGTCGTCGATGGAGATGGCGAACACGATTGCGAAGCTGGCGAGCAGGGCGGGGGCGAGCAACGGGAGCAGCACCCTTCGCATCGCCTGAAACTGGGAGGCCCCGAGATCCATCGCCGCCTCCTCGTAGTCCCTTCCGATCGCAAACAGCCGCCCTCTGACGATGATCACGACGAATGAAATCGAGAAGGTCACGTGTCCCAGGAATTGGGCCCACGTCCCAAACGGGACGAAGTCATAGAGGTTGTCGAAGACCAGGAACAGAGCGACACCCATCACGATCTCCGGTGTCACCAGCGGAATCAACATCAGGAGGTTGGCCGGTTTGGCGAGAGCACCGCGCCACCGCGCCAGCCCGATGGCCAATGCCACCCCAAGTGGTGCCGCCACCAGCATGGTCAGCACCGCCAGCTTGACGCTCTGCAGCAGCGCGGCACGAAGCGACGGGTCGTAAAAGACAGACTCCGCCGCCTCGGGGCTGCCCAAATACCAGCGGGTTGAGAACCCCTGCCAGACGCTGCGCGACCGCCCAGAGTTGAACGAGAATCTGATGGCGATCGCGACGGGAACGATTGACCAGATCACGTAGAGCGCGGTCACCAAAGGAAGAAAGCGTGGCTTGCCCCAAGGATTGCTGAACAGACCGTTGCGAGCGCTCATTCGCGAGCCTCACGTGCTGACTTGTTGATGGTGACCAGGTAATAGACCATGAGACCGGCGACGAACAACATCAGGATGACGGTGAGGGCGGCGCCGAGCGAGCCTTGGGAGGTGGTCTGATTGATGAATTGGTCGATGGTGTTGCCCAGCATCCTGGTTCGTGGGGAGCCTGACAGCAGGTTCGGCGTGTAGTAGTCACCGAACATCGGGAGCATGATGATGACCAGACCGCCGAGCACCCCATTCCGGGAAAGGGGCCAGGTCACTCGCCAGAACGTCTGCGCAGAGCTTGCTCCCAGATCGCGCGAGGCCTCGAGCGTGGCATTGTCGATGCGGTCGAGAGCGGCGAACAGGGGGAGTACGAAGAACGGGATATACCCGTACACCAGGCCGAGAACGACCACCAGGTGGTAGCCGGCGAGCCAGTTGGGCGGATTGAAGTCCATCGAGAACCAGCCTGCGACCGTCGTCAGCCAACTGTTCACCTGCCCGTCGGGGCTGAGGAGATTGACCCAGGACATCATCCGCATGAGGTAGTTGATCCAGAACGGGGCGAGGATGAGGAGCAGCCATAGCCAGCGCCATCGGCCCGCTTTCCGTGAGACGTAGTACGCCACCGGATAACCGATGAGGACGCAGATGACCGAGGCTGCGAACACATAGGCGATCGTGCGCAGTGCGATCACTCCCAACTGGCCTCCAAAGAGATCGGAAAAGGCCTCGCCGAAGACTGCGGGGTCCCAGTAGATCGGGTTCCATTCGGGCCTGACTCGTTGCAGGATCGGGTCTACCTGGCCCATGGCGACGGCGAAGATGGCGTAGAAAGGGACCAGGAAGAGGAGGATCAGCCAGACGACGCCCGGGACGGCGAAGGCAGGCCACACCCATCGCTTGCTGCCGACGGTGTCGTATTCGGCGCCAGAAGCGAGATTGGTAGGCATCTTGCGCCTACCTCAGCACCTCATCCACCCGAGGTGGCCCGGGTCCATTGATCGCTCCACAATCCTTCGGTCGCGGCGTCCAATGGGCCTTGCACCCACGCAGTCTCGATCCCAAAGTCTTCTGGGGTGACCAACGCAGGAGCGAGATAGTCGGCGGCCCATCCCTCGCCTATGAGGAACTCTGGCGTGAACGCGATCTGGGGCGGCTGATATCCGACATATTCGAAGTTATGAAGTGCATTGGCTTGGTCGAGCATGAAATTGATGAACTGATGGGCCAGTACCGGATGTTCGGCACCTTTGGGCACTGCCATGGTGTCGCTCGATATCGGGCCGTTCACATTTGAACCTTCAGACTTGGCCGGCCATAGATAGCGCGCGACGGTGATGTCGGCGCCCTCCGGCCAGAAGTACTGGGAGTTCACCATGTCTCCCGACCAAGCATGGTGGAGCCCGAATCGCCCCTCAGGTATCCCCTGGTACCCCCCATCGATGGTGTAGCGAACGTTCATCAGGTCTATGAGCTCGACTAGTGCGTCACCTGCCGCCGCCAACTCGGCTTCGGTCGCTTGTGATGGATCGGCGACTCCGTTGCGGAACAACGCCAGGGCAATCGTGTCCGTGAACGAGTCGAGAAGACCCATGTTCCCGGCGTACTTCGGGTTCCAAAACACGTTCCACGGGTTGGATTGCCCCTCGATGTCGGCGCTGTCGACCATGTCGTTGCGCCACCCGATTCCGCTCGAGTAGGTCACGTAGGGAACGGTGTAGCGGGATCCCTGGTCGTAATAGGGGTCGGCCAGCTGGGGCCACACATTGGCATTCAGATTCGGCAGATAGTCGAGGTTGATGGGCTGGATCAGCTCGGCCGCGACGGCAACCGGCACCCGTTGCGAGGTTGGGAACCAGACGTCATAGGTCACCTCTCCCGAAGCCAATCGGGCGATGGCATCTTCTTCGTTGAAGAAGGTGGCCTCCTCGATCTCGACGCCGAGGGCGTCGGCGGCAACCGGGATGATCTCGGGGTTGATGTAGTCCTCCCAGTTGTAGATCTTGAGAGGTCCGGCCTCCGCGGGGAGACCGGATTCGATCCCCGGGTTGTCCTCGAACAACGGTTGCTGGACGGGACTGGCAGGGGTGCCCACAGCGAGATCCGCTGGGCCGGAGCCCTCTCGTTCCGCACACGCTGCGAGAAGTGACGGAAGGACAGGGATTGCGATTCCGAGCACAGCTGCTCTTTGCAGGAAGTCTCTCCGGGTGTAGACCCGCTTCCGGGTCCGGGGGTTCCAGTTCTCACGTGGGTGATAAGCCATGAAACTGTTCCTTGGTGGGCGGGTCGCCGATCCTAAACCGTCGTTCAATCACGTTGTGCCCGAAACCGGGGTTTTGAGGGCGAGGTCCAGGAAGGAGTTTGCGAGGTCACGCATCCGGTCTGCATCAACGGTTGGATCCCCGAGCATGACTTCGATGGCGAGTCCGTCGAGCATCGCAGCGAGCTGGATCGCGAAATCGGTGGAGTTCAAGGGGCGAAACTCACCGCTGGCAATCCCCTCGTCGACGATGGAGGCGATCTGGGCCCGCCAGGCCTCGTCGAGTCGGGCTCGCGCCGAAGCCAGTGTCGGGTCGTGCCTCGACATCTCCCATGCCGCCGGCCACAGCGTCCACCCATCGGTCGCCCCTCCGCTGCGTGCAGGCCGGGGGCAGCTGGCCTCGATGAGGATTGCGAACTTCTCGACGGCCGAATGGGCACCCTCCAGTTCGTCCTTCACCGACTCATGGAACAGCCGGTCCTGGTAGACCAGGGCCTCGGTGAGCAGCGCAGCCTTGGACGGGAAGTAGTACAAGATCAGGGCCGGGCTGGCGCCGATGTTGTCGGCGATGTCAGCGATCCGCGTCTCGCACAACCCACGTTCCGCGATGGCTGCGCTGGCTGCGGCGAGGATGTCCAGGCGTCGGCTCTCGGTCAGGGACGGTCTAGGGCTCACGCCGACGATATTGGCACAATGATGAGGCCCGTTGCCACGAAAGTCCCGCCTTCGGTACGCTGAATCGCTGTTCAGGATGCGCCGCCCCATGATGTCACTCGATCCGATGCTCCTCGCCCGTTCGGTTGCCGTCGTTGGGGCCAGTGAACGGACCGGCTCGGTGGGTGATCAAGTGGTGCGTCAGCTCATATCGGGAGGTTTTGCCGGGCCGATCCATCTGATCAACCCGAAATATGAGACTCTGCACGGACTGCCATCTTTGCCTGACCTCGAAAGTGTCGGGGAGCCAGTCGATCTCGTGGTCCTGGCGGTTGCCAACGGCCAGTTGGAGAAGGGACTGACCGACGCGGCGAAAATCGGGGCTCGCTCGGCGGCCATATTCGCCAGTTGTGTTGGGGAAACCGCCGAGGGGACGCCCCTCCGGGGTCGGCTCCGCCAGATTGCAGCGGATGCCGGCATCCCGATCTGCGGCGGCAACGGGATGGGTTTTCTCAACATCGAGGCCAGGCTCAGGATCTGCGGTTTTTATCAGCCAACCGATCTGGCACCAGGTGGCGTGACGTTCCTCAGTCACTCCGGGTCACTCTTCTCTGCGCTGCTCCACAATCGGAGAGGGATCAGGTTCAACCTGGTGGTGTCCACCGGTCTCGAGATCAACACTCCGATGCACCGTTACCTCTCATGGGCCCTCGATCGCGACACGACGCGGGTGGTGGCCCTCTTCCTCGAGACGATCCGCGACCCCGGAGGTTTCAGGGACGCCCTGGCCGCGGCATCCGATCGAGATGTCCCGGTGGTGGCGCTCAAAGTGGGTTCCAGCACCCGCGGTCAGAAGGCAGTCGCCACTCATAGTGAAGCCCTGGCTGGCGACGACGCCGTCTACGAGGCACTCTTCGATGCCTATGGCGTACATCGGGTTTGGAGCATGGATGAGATGGCCGACACTCTCGAATTGTTCTCCGCCGGCCGCCGGGCAACCGCGTATGGGCTTGGGGCGGTTCATGACTCCGGCGGGGAGAGAGCGATGTTGATAGACACTGCGGATCGGGTCGGGGTGCCCCTTCCCGAATTGGGAGCCGCTACCACCGCCCGGATCGCGGCGGTGCTCGACCCTGGCCTCGAGCCGGCCAATCCCGTGGATGCCTGGGGCACAGGGCGGGAGGCCGAGGAGGTGTTCGTCGAGTGCTTGGGCGCTCTCGCCGATGACCCGGCTGTGGGTGCGGTGGCCTTCTGTGTCGACTTGACACCGGAGGAGCAACCGGACGGCGCCTATTCGAACGCCGCTCTCGAGGTCGCTCGAAGCACCGAAAAGCCGGTGTTCGTCCTCGGCAATCTCACGTCCACCATCGACCCCCATCAGACCGGGCTGCTGCGGGGGTCCGGAGTCCCGGTGCTCGAAGGCACTCAAACTGGGCTTCAGGCGGTGCGCCACCTCCTCGACCGCCAACGACGCACTGAGATCCCACAAATGGCCGCAAGATTGAGCGCCGTTTCCGACCCATCTGTCGGAGTCGAAGGTGAATTGGCTGCCTTGACCGTGTTGGCGACCTACGGCATTCCGACAGTGGCGGTGGCCTCGGTGAGCTCCGAAGATAAGGCGATCGAGGCGGCGTCGGCGATCGGTTATCCGGTGGTGCTGAAGACTGCAGCGCAGATTGATCACAAGACGGAGTCGGACGGGGTTGCCCTCGGCATCACCGGCGCAGCCGGGCTCCGCGACGTCTACCGGGAGATCTCCAATCGGCTGGGACCAGAGGCTTTGGTCGAGGAGATGGTCCCTGTCGGCGTCGAGGTCGGCCTGGGGATGATGACCGACCCTCAATTCGGCCCGGTGGTGATTCTTTCCGCCGGCGGCACTCTCATCGAGGTGATCGGAGATCGTGTGGCGCTGCTGCCACCCGTGGACCTCCCAAGAGCGCGAGCTGCGCTCGATCGTCTTTCGATGCGCATGTTGTTCGACGGGGTGCGGGGTCGTCCCCCGGTCAACCTCGATGCGCTAGCCGAGGTCGTCACCCGGTTCAGCGAGCTGGCAATCGATGCGACCGGCAAACTGGGCGCGATCGATGTCAACCCGGTAATCGCGGGGCCCGAGCGAAGTGTGGCCGTCGACGCCCTGATGAAGGGGCTGTAATGAGTGAATCGCTGCTGGTTGAGGATCGGGGACCGGTACGGGTGCTGACCCTGAACCGGCCCGAGAAGCTGAATGCCCTTTCCTCAGCCCTCGTGGAGTCGCTTTCAGTCGAGCTGGCCCAAGCCGCGAATAGCGAGGGGACCAGAGTTGTGGTCCTCGCCGGAGCGGGCCGATCGTTCTGTGCCGGCTATGACCTGTCGGAGGAGTCGGCCGGTTCCGACGTGGCGGCCGGGCTCCGAAGAGGCCTCGAGAGGCTGCTGGAGTTGTTCGACCATCACAAGCCGATCATTGCCCAGGTACAAGGGCATTGTCTTGCTGGCGGATGTGACCTCATGATGATGTGCGACCTGGCGGTCGCTTCCGACGATGCCGTCTTCGGGCAACCCGAGATCCGATTCGGGGCAGCAGTCGTGGCCCAGGTCATGCCTTGGCTGATCGGGGCACGGCGGGCAAAGGAGTTGCTACTAACCGGTGAGGACACACTCCCTGCGGCGGAGGCGGAGCGGATTGGCCTCGTCAACCGGGTGGTGCCCAGAGAACGCCTCGAAGACGAGACGATGCGTCTCGCCGAGGTGCTCGCCGTGGTCGACCCAATTGCCATGCAGGCGACCAAGAAGGCGATCAACCAGTCTTGGGAGGCGGCCGGCTTCCGCGATGCCCTGTTCGCCGCGGTCGAGTTGGGGGCCACGATTGAAATGGCACGGGTGCCCGAGCGGGAGGAGTTCGAGCGGATTGCCGCCGAGCACGGCTTGGGTGAAGCGATTCGATGGCGCGATGAGAGGTTCGACAAATGAGGCGTTACGTATTGACTCTGAGCTGCCCGGACCGGCCCGGGATCGTGAACGCGGTCACCGGCGCCCTCCTCGAGATCCAGGCCAACATCCTGGAAAGTGCTCAATTCGGCGACGTCGACAGCAGCAGGTTTGCGTTGCGGACCGTCTTCGAGACCGAACACGAAGACCTGGCCGCTGTCGAGGCGCCGCTGGCCGCGGTTGCGGCTGGGCTCTTTGGCTCTCTCAAGCTGAGGGCACTCGATGTCCGCCCCCGGGTGTTGGTGATGGTCTCCAAATACGACCATTGTCTCCTGGATCTGCTTCATCGCCAGCGGTACGGGGAGCTGGCAATCGAAATCCCGCTGATCGTGTCCAATCACCTCGATTGCGCCGAGTTGGCAGACCGGTACGGGGTGCCGTACATCCACATCCCGGTGGACGAGGAGTCGAAGGTCGATGCCGAGGCCCGGCTGATGGCGCTCATCGAAGAGCACGGGATCGACTTCGTGGTCCTGGCCAGGTACATGCAGATACTTTCACCTGAAACCTGCCGCGCCCTCGAGGGGCGGGCGATCAACATCCACCATTCGTTCCTGCCTGGGTTCAAAGGCTCACGCCCCTATCACCAGGCCCATCGCCGGGGAGTGAAGCTGATCGGGGCCACCGCCCATTACGTGACTGTCGATCTCGATGAGGGCCCGATCATCGAACAGGAGGTGGCGCGGGTCACCCACGCCCACAGCGCGGAGGATCTGGTCTCGATTGGCCGCGATGTCGAGCGGTTGGTGCTGGCTCGGGCGGTCCGATATCACGCCGAGGAGCGGGTCATCCTCATCGGCTCCAAGACCGTCGTCTTCTCCTGAGAATCAGCCGTGCTTGATCATCACGTGTTTGGTGATGGTGTAGTCGTGAACCGACTCCATGGACATGTCCTTGCCAAACCCTGATTGCTTGAACCCACCGTGAGGTGCCTCGGAGGCGAGAGGGATGTGATCGTTGACCCAAACCGTGCCGAACTCGAGGGCCGAGGACATCCGCATGGCCCGGCCAATGTCCTTGGTCCACACAGAGGCTGCCAACCCGTAGAGGACATCGTTGCCGAGTCGAAGGGCCTGCTCTTCACCGTCGAAGGGGAGGACCACCAGGACCGGACCAAACACCTCTTGCTGGACGATCTCGGATTTCTGATCGACATCGACGATGACCGTCGGTGAGTAGTAGTAGCCGCGGTCCATTCCATCGGGGACCCCACCCCCAAGCACCACCCGGGCACCCTCGTGGCGGGCACGATCCACGAATCCGGCCACGCGCTCTCTCTGAGTAGACGAGATCAGCGGGCCGAGGAAGGTCTCCTCGTCCCAGGGATCGCCGATCGTGATCCCCTTGAAGGACTCGACCACGGCGTCGACGGTCTCGTCGAACCGCTCCTTCGCGACGTAGAGCCGGGTAGCGGCCGTACAGTCCTGACCGGTGTTGAACGTTGCCCCCACCATGGCTGCCTCAGCCAAAGCTTCGAGGTCGGCATCGTCGAAGACGATGAAAGGTGCCTTTCCCCCCAACTCGAGGTGAACCCGCTTCAAGGTGTCGGCTGCAGTCTTCATCACCTTCTTACCGGTGCCGCTGGACCCGGTCAGGGACACCATCCGGAGATCCGGGTGCTCCACCAGGGTTTGGCCGGCGTCGTTGCCACCGGTGATCACGTTGAACACCCCGTCCGGAAGCCCGGCCTCGGAGGCGAGCTCACCGAACATCAACGCCGTTCGCGGCGTGCCGGGAGCAGGTTTGAGGACTGTGGTGCAACCGGCCGCCAGGGCAGGGCCGACTTTCCAAATCGCCATCATCAGCGGGTAGTTCCACGGTGCGATCTGACCTACCGGGCCGACCGGCTCGCGCCGGAGCATCGAGGTGTACCCGGCGGCAAAGTCACCGGCTGCGGTGCCGGAGATGTTGCGGGCGGCGGCGGCGAAGAATCGGAGGTTGTCGACCCCGAATGGGAGGTCGGCAGCCAGAGATCCTTGGGCATACGGCTTGCCTGTGTCTTCGGACTCGACCCGGGCGAAGTCCTCTGCTCGGGCCTCGAGGAGGTCGGCCAGTTTGTTGAGCACCAGCGCCTTCGCTCCAGGGGTCTGTCGCGACCAGCGCCCGTCGAAGAATGCATCTCGAGCTGCTTCGACCGCCGCGTTTACGTCAGCTCCGGAGGCGTCCACGACCTCATCGACCATCTCCCCCGTGGCCGGGTTCTCGACCTTGAGAGGCTCACCACCTCGGCTCGGCGTCCACTTCCCGTTGATCCACAGGTCCCAGGCCATGGGTGCTCCTATCTGCTCAGTTCTCCTCGGCCCGTTGGGCAAACCTCTGGGCGAGGACGATCGGTATGAAAGTGATGAGGACGACGAAGACTGCCACAACGTTGGTTACGGGCCGGTTTCGGGGCCGTACCAACGAGGAGAAGATCCAGATGGGAAGGGTCTGCTGGTTACCGGCGGTGAAGGTTGTGACGATGATCTCGTCGAACGAAAGGGCGAAGGCGAGCATCCCTCCAACCACCATTGCCGGGGCGAGCAAGGGGAGCAGAACGTAGCGGAAGGTCTGCCACCCTCGGGCGCCCAGATCCATCGACGCCTCGAGCAACGACGGCGAAGTTCGGCGCATTCGGGCGATGACGTTGTTGTAG
>JALYNX010000146.1 GCA_030772935.1 Actinomycetota bacterium
GATCCGGAGTTCCGGAAGGCGAGCCCGACCCGTCCCTGGTAGCGCAGATCGAGGAGCAACGAGCCAAATGGATGGCGGCGGGGATCGACGACTACACCGCATTGATCAGTGTTTACACCCGAGTCCCACAGACCGAACCGTGTGGCGGCAGCTCTTCGATCCGGGTGACCGTCGAGGACGGGATGCCCACTGAGGCCATCGACGTGATGCGCTTCTGCACGCTCGAGGACCCAACGACGAAGCTCCTGATCGACGACTTGTTCGATCTCGCTCTGACCAACGCCGGAGCGATCACGGATCCGATCGACTTCGACCCCGAACTGGGCTACATCCGGTCCTTCTCCGCCAGCGACCGCAGCGTCGAGACCGGTGCATATGTCGAAGTGCTTCATCCTCGTGTCGTCGATGCGGTGGTGGGCACCCAGCAGGCGATGGACGCGGCTGCGGCGGCGATCGCCACCTGGCAGACGGCCGGGATCGAGGACTACACCTACCAACTCGACGTCATTTGCTACTGCACCATCTCGGGACGATTCCAGGTGACGGTGGAAGACGAAGTGGCAACCGAGGCGGCGTCCGAAGCGGGCCCCGTCGATCTCAGTTCCCCCGATCGATTCATGGAGTACGACATCGAGGGGCTGTTCACCCTCCTTTCCGATTGGGGAGGCGGCGAATCACCTGATGAGATGCTCGCCTCCTTCGACCCCGCGCTCGGCTATCCGGTCGAAGTAAGGATCGACAGCATCCGCCAGGCGGTCGATGACGAGTTGAGCTTCTTCGTCAGCGATTTCCTGCCCTCCAACTGACCGCCAGCCCGGTCTGATCCCTCCCTCTACCAGGCCGCTCTAGGCTCCATCGGGCTGATGATCGACCTCTCGTTTCCGCTTCACGCCCCACACGGGCCCAGTCTCAACACCAAGGGATGGCTCCAAGAGGCGGTCCTCAGGTGCTTGCTCAACAACCTCGACCCCGACGTCGCCGAAGACCCGGAAAACCTCATCGTCTACGGAGGCCGGGGCAAGGCAGCCCGGAATCTCGAAAGCCTCCACGCCATCGTGCGCACCCTGGAGCGACTCGACAACGACGAGACGCTTCTGGTCCAGTCGGGCAAGCCGGTGGGAGTCTTCCGCACCCACGAGATGGCGCCCCGGGTCCTGATCGCCAACAGCCTCCTCGTCCCGCGGTGGGCCACGCTCGAGCATTTCTGGAAGCTGGAAGCCGAAGGGCTGATGATGTACGGGCAGATGACCGCCGGCTCCTGGATCTACATCGGCACCCAGGGCATCCTCCAGGGGACCTACCAGACCTTCGCCGCCATCGCCGAGCAGCGATTCGGGGGGAGTCTCGCCGGGACCCTGACCCTCACCGCGGGTCTCGGGGGTATGGGTGGGGCCCAACCACTGGCCATCACAATGAACGGAGGGGTAGCCCTCTGCGTCGACGTCGATCCCCACCGCATCCAACGACGCTTGGAGACGGGGTACCTCGACGTCGCTGCCGACTCGATCGAGGAGGCAATCGAACTCGCCCTATCGGCGAAACGGGAGAGACGCCCACTTTCGATCGGTTTGGAAGGCAATGCGGCGGACGTGTTCCCTGCCCTGCTCGAGATGGGTCTCGATGTCGACATCGTCACCGACCAGACCTCGGCTCATGACCCACTCTTTGGCTACGTCCCGTCGGGGCTCACCCTCGAAGAGGCGACTCAGCTCCGGGGCGATGATCCCGACACCTACATCAAGGCGTCGCGAGAGTCGATGGCCACCCAATGCGAGGCCATGGTTGGCTTTCAGACCGCCGGTGCGGAGACCTTCGACTACGGGAACAATCTCCGTGGTGAGGCGGAGATTGCCGGTTACACCGACGCCTTCTCCTATCCCGGTTTCGTCCCCGCCTACATCAGGCCTCTCTTCTGTGAAGGCTCGGGGCCGTTCCGCTGGGTCGCCCTCAGTGGCGACCCAGCAGACATCACAGCCACCGACCAGGCGTTGAGCGACTTGTTTCCCGACAACGAGCCCCTGCAGCGGTGGCTCCGTCTGGCCGAGGAGAAGGTCCAGTTCCAGGGGCTCCCGGCGCGGATCTGCTGGCTCTCCTATGGAGAGAGGCATCTGGCGGGGCTTCGGTTCAACGAGTTGGTCGCCTCAGGGGAGGTGACGGCGCCGATCGTGATCGGAAGGGACCATCTCGACTCGGGCTCGGTTGCCTCGCCATACCGTGAGACCGAAGCCATGGCCGACGGATCCGACGCGGTCGCCGACTGGCCGATCCTCAACGCCATGCTCAACGTCTCGTCGGGGGCGGCATGGGTTGCAGTCCATCACGGGGGCGGGGTCGGGATCGGCAACTCGATCCACGCCGGAGCTCAAGTAGTGGCCGATGGGACCGATCAGGGGGCGCTGCGTGTCGAGAGGGTGCTCACCAACGACCCTGGCACCGGCGTGATGCGCCATGCCGACGCCGGCTACGAGCTCGCGCAACGTGTAGCCAGGGAGCGGGGCGTCGACATCCCGATGTTGCCCCCACCCCCTCAGTTAGAGGGGTAATCGTGATAGCCGATACCCTGATCGGCGCATGACCGTTTTCGATCCCTACTGGCCCCGGGCCGATGTATGGCTAAACCAGGAGCATCCCGATCCCGAGGTGATTGTGGTCGGAGTCCCATCATCCAAGGCTTCCCTCTCTCCGTCCCGGGCGGATTTGAGCCCGATGGCGATGCGGGACCGCCTCGCCCGCTTCTCGACATTCCATGGCGAATGGGGCGTGGACTTCGGCCAGGTCGCGGTCAGCGACTACGGCAACTGGCCGGTGTCGGAGTCGGACCGGGACCTGATGCCCCAGCTGGTCGGGGAGATGGCCGCTGGCCTCCCCGATGTCCCGATGACGCTGTATCTCGGTGGAGACAACGCGATCACCCGGCCCCTGGTTGGAGCGCTGGCTCCCGACCTCTCCCGAGTCGGAGTCCTGACCTTCGATGCCCATCACGATGTCCGCACCCTGGAGCTGGGGAGAACCAACGGGAATCCGATCCGGGGGCTGATCGACGAGGACGGTCTGCCTGGCGCCAATGTGATCCAGATCGGGATCCACAGCTTTGCCAACTCCGCTGAGTACCGCTCTTACTGCGAGGAGGTCGGGATTGGAGTGGTCACCATCAGGGACGTCGAGGCCGCCGGCATCTCTGAAGTCACCACTCTCGCACTCTCCTCGCTTGCCGACCACTGTGACTTGATCTATGTGGATGTCGACATCGACGTCCTCGACCGGGTGTTTGCGCCGGCCTGCCCCGGGGCCCGACCTGGAGGGATGACCGTGCGTGACCTGGCCGAAGGGGTGCGTCGATGCGCACGGCATCCGAAGGTCAAGGCGATGGACTTCGTCGAGGTGGATGCCGACGCCGATCCCGACGGGTTGACCCTCGACGTCATGGCCCACCTGATGCTGTCCGCGGTGGCCGGCTACGCCGAGCGCAGAGACTGAGACGGCGGTTTCCGAAGTCGAGCCCGTGAGGAGGGATCAGTGACCTTTATTGAGACGATCGACGAGAAAGAGGCAACCGGGCCGGCCGCCGCGCTCTATGAAGAGGACCGCGCCGACAAGGGATACGTCTCCAACTACTCCCGACTGTTTGCTCACCGGCCGGACGTCTACGAAGCGTGGAGCGCTCTCAGTGGGTCGATCAAAACCGCGATGGGTCTGCGCCGGTACGAATTGGCGACGTTGGCCGCGGCACGGACCCTCAAGTCCAGCTACTGCAGCCTGGCCCACGGCAAGGTCCTCCGCGACAAGTTCCTGGGCACGGAACAACTGGTAGCCGTCATCGACCACCGCAACACCTCGGAACTTCCTCCCGACGAGGTGGCGATCATGGACTTCGCCGAGAAAGTGGCGGCCGATGCCTCGTCGATCACGGCCTCAGACATCGAGAGGCTTCGCCAGCACGGGCTGGGCGAGGCGGACATCCTCGATGTGGCTCTGGCGGCCGCCGCCCGCTCCTTCTTCAGCAAGGTGCTCGATGCGATGGGGGTCAAGCCGGACCCGGCTTTTCGGGAGCTGGAGCCGGAGCTGCAGAGCCTGCTCACGGTGGGACGGCCTATCGCCGCGAGCTGATTCACAGAGAAGCGGTGGTCTAGCCCCCGCTGGTGACCTGGTCGGCCTCGCGGCCGAGCGTATCGCCGTGACGATGATCGAGAAAGCCACGGGGCAGCCGCACCGGACGTGGACCGTGGGAATGACCACGAACCATGCGCCCTGCCTCCTCGGGGAACGGAACAGCCGAGTCGAGAAGCCCGGTCAGCATCACCAACTCGTCCATTGATGAGCCCCTGGCCAACTGGTCGCGAATCCGGGGCCCAACCGGGAACCCCTTCAGGTACCAGGAGGTGTGCTTCCGGAACAGGCTGACCCCGATTGCCTCTCCGAACTTGTCCACGAGGAGTTGGGCGTGGGCGACCATGATGATCGCTATCTCACCGAGATCGGGTGCGGGCCGCGGATCACGACCGGCCAGCCGATCCGCCAGATCCCGGAACAGCCACGGTCGGCCCAAACAGCCACGGCCCACGACGACCCCGTCGCACCCTGTCAGCCGCATCATGCGCACCGCGTCGTCGGCGGTCCAGATGTCCCCGTTTCCCAGGACCGGGATCGAGGTCACAGTCTCCTTGAGGAGACGGATTGCCGCCCAATCGGCCGCCCCCGAGTACAGCTGGCGGGCGGTTCGGGCGTGGAGGGCAATTGCGGCCGCGCCCTCGTCTGCGGCGGTGAGACCGGTTTCGATGAAGGTCAGATGGTCGTCGTCGATGCCCTTGCGGAACTTGACGGTCACCGGCACCGGACCGGCATTGGCGACGGCGGATCGGACGATCGAGCGAAACAGGTCCTTCTTCCAGGGCAGGGCGGCCCCTCCGCCGTGACGGGTCACCTTCCCCATCGGGCACCCGAAGTTCATGTCGATGTGGTCGACCTGATCGACCTCGACGAGACGGCTGACGGCCTCACCCAACGAGCCGGGATCGGTGCCATAGAGCTGAATCGAGCGCGGGTGCTCATCAGCGTCGAAGGCAGCCAATGCCAATGTCTTGTGATCTCCTTCGACCAGGCCCCGAGCCCCGATCATCTCCGAGACATAGAGACCTGCACCGAACTCCCGACACAGCCGCCGGAACGGCGCGTTGGTGACACCCGCCATCGGGGCGAGAACCACTGGGGGATCCACGGTGATCGGGCCGATCTGAAGCATGAACCGCTGAGGTTAAAGAGCTTCGAGGTCTTTGATGTTCTGGAGTCTGACCTGCCCCCGCGCCGCCAGCTTGCCGTCGGCTTCCCGGGTCACCGTCACCTGCCAAAGCTGCTGGGTGCGGCCCCGATGAATCGGGGTCGCCTCTCCGATGAGAGACCCGTCTCGGGTGGCCCTTATGAAGTCGGTCTGGTTGCTTACCCCGACCACCCCAGCCATCCCATTCTCCAACGCCCATAAGGCGCCGCCGGTCGAGGCCAGGGTCTCGATCAGGGTGCAGTAGACCCCGCCGTGCACCACCCCGTACGGCTGATGGTGGTTCTCGGTGATCTCGATCCGACCAATGGCGTGATCGGAAGAGGCATCAGTCAGCACGATTCCGGTGTGGCCGACGTAGGTGGTGCGGTCCTCGAAGGGGTTTTCCACTCAGGCCCCGCAGCCGGTCGCGATCTGGACCGCGGGCCCAATGTCGTCGTTGACGTACTCCCAGACTTCGACGCCCACCCCTTCGTAGTAGGCGGAGTCGAGGATCATCTCCATCCGCCCGTCACCGCTCATGTCGGCGATTGCGGCCACGGTGAACGAGAGCACGTAGGGTGTCTCGCCCTCTTCCAACTCGATCACCACCGATTCCCCGATGACGGCTGTCGCCACGTCACCCTCGACCACCTTCTGCAGGAAGGCGATCGAATAGTCGCCTTCCTCGGCCAGGAGATCCGCCGAGACGTCCTCGGCCACCACGAGCACCTCGTTGACACCATCACCCTCGAGATCGAACCGAATCACCTGCTTGATGGGCGGGTTGGCCACAGTCAGCCCTCGCTCCGCGAGAAGTTGCGAGGCAACAGCGGCATAGGTCCCGTCATCAGTGGTCTCCTCGACCAGATGGGGCGTCAACTCCCAATTGGCGGAGATGGCGACTCCAAAGGGCCCGGGCCAGTCACCCAAGACCTCCTCGCTGGCGAAGATGACCCCTGGAGTGTTGAGCGGATCGCACAACAGCTCCTCACCGCTCCCGGTGGTCCTGGCCTCCAAACCGAGCAGGGCGATCTGATAGTCCTCGCCACCGGCAACCGGAAGACTCGTGGTTTCCTCGACCTGAACCCATGCGGCTCCGTCCCACCACCCAAGCGCACCAAACCCGGCTGCGATCAGCGGCACTTCGGCCCAGTTGCCCTCCAAGCCCTCTGGAGCCGCTGTGGTGGTGCTCCCGACAGCGGTGGTTGTGGTCTCACCGCTCGTAGTCGTGCTTCCCTCAGCAGTGGTCGCGGTCCCTTGGACCGTGCTTGTCGTCGAGCTCCCCAACGCGGTGGTGGTTGTCTCCCCTGCCTGGTCACCCGTGAACATGACGATGAGCACGACGACGAGC
>JALYNX010000147.1 GCA_030772935.1 Actinomycetota bacterium
GTCCGAATCTTCTCGGCCTGTTCGTCAAGCAGGTTCATTGAGTCTCCTTCAGATTGAGGGGGTCTGACCGCCGTCGACTCGCAGCATCGTTCCCGTGATGAAGGAGGCTTGAGCGCTGGCGAGGAAGGCCACCGCGGCGGCGTACTCCTCGGGATACCCGTAGCGGCCCACCGGGATGGCAGCGATGCCGGCCGCTTCAGCAGCCTCGACCGACGTGTTCTCTCTTACGGCGCGTGCTTCATCCAGCGCCCGGACCCGGTCGGTCGCGATCCGACCCGGCACCACGACGTTGACGGTGATTCCGTCTGCTGCGACTTCTCGAGCCAGCGTCTTCGACCACCCCACTAGAGACAGCCTGAGGGCGTTCGAGATGGCAAGGTTCGGGATCGGCGCCAGCACGCCGGAGCTGGTATTGGTGATGATCCGACCCCAACCGGCCTGGCGCATTCCGGGCAAGACACGATCGGTGAGCGAGATCACCCCGAGCACCATGGCTTCGAACTGAGCCCGCCACAGATCGACCGGCTGATTGGCAGCGGTCGTTGGGGGCGGTCCTCCGCTGTTGTTGAAGAGGACCGATACCTCGCCCAAGCGGCCGCGGATGGTTTCGACAGCCGAGTCGAGAGAGGCGATGTCGGTGAGGTCGAGGCGGACCGGTAGTGCCTCGCCACCTTCGGCCGCGATCATTTCGACAGTGGCGGCGGCGGCGTCCAGATCCCTACCGGCCACTGCAATCCTGGCCCCCTCGCCGCCGAGCGCTAGAGCCACGGCTCGCCCGAGGCCGCCGCTCCCTCCAACGACCAAGGCGGTCTTTCCTGAAAGGCCCAGGTTCATGATCCGACTCGCAGGCTTGCGTTCCGTTTGCGGAGCAGGCTGATAATCGACAATGGTGTAATCCGGCCGGTGCGCGGATTCTCAGAAGGCACATTCTCGATTGTCATCGTCACGTCGGCGACATCAGAGCGCATGACGATCGTGTGAGTGTTCTTTGTAATCGACGGGTCGGCCCACACCTCGACCTCGGTCCGGTCGGGGCCCGGCCCTGCAAGCGAGAGCGCCACTGCGACGTTGAGATTCGCCGGGAACCCCCGGATTGCCTCCCGGGCGGTGCCGGCGAACACGAGCACAGGCTCGGACAATCCTTGGAAGTCGAAGTGCCTTCCTTCGAGGCCGGGGGCGCCGATCAGGCCAGCCGGCGGCTTGCGCGTGGTCAGTCGCAGAGATCTGATCTCGCCCTCGGCAGCGGCCGCTACTGCATCGAGTCCGAGGAGAGCTCCAGACGGAATGGTGATCTGGCCTCCATGCTCTTTGGCCAGGTCGACCAGTTCCGGGTGTTCGAGAATTGCTCCAGAACTGAGGACGACCGCCTCCTTTCCGGACCGAAGGAAAGGCTCGACGATCACCGGCAGGAGGGGCGCTGGCGCGCACTCGACCACGAGGTCGGCCAATGGCTCCAGCTGGTCGAGGGGGCGAACAGGTATGTCGGCGCCAAGTTCGCGAATAAATGCCTCGGCTCGTGTGCTGTCCCGTGCGGACACGGCAGTCAGCTCAACTCCCGGCACGCCCTGCACCAACCGGCTCACAACGACACGGCCTATTGCTCCGAGGCCTACCACCGCCACCCGGGTCATGTCGTGCTGACGACCCCTGCGAGAGCTTGCTCTGGCGTGGTGATCTCGGCGTAGTGAGCGGCGATCTCTCTCGGCGTTGTCAACCAAACCCCGGAGAGATCAGTCAGGTACTCGATTGCCTGCCGGAAGCGACGCAGCCGGTAGGGCTGGCCCATGATGAACGTGTGGGTCACGATGCCGCACACCAGCGGCTGATACTGGGATTGGTCGACCATCTCGGCGAGGTTGTCGGTCATCATGTCGGCGTACGCCGACGCAGTGCCGTGGTGTAACACAATCATCGGGACGTCGTTCACTTCTTGGGGGTAGGGAACACTGAGGAGTGGTCCGTTCCGAGTGCGCAGCCAGGTTGGCTGATCGTCCATCGGCCAATCCAGGGTGTAGGTGAAACCGGTTTCGGCGAGGAGGTCTTCAGTCACTCGACTCGGATTTGCGCCCGGGCTCATCCAGCCAGCCGGGGGTTTGCCTTCGTGTTGCTGGATTGCGTCGAAGACGTCCCTGATCATTTCTCGTTCGTCGTCCTCGGTCAGGTCGTTGGGATGCACCGAGTTGGTCTGCCCATGTCCGACAAACTCGGTGCCTGCGCTGCGGTACGCGTCGACTAGCTCAGGGCAGTGTTCATAACAGGCTGTGTTCAGGAGCACCGTTGGCGGTATTCCGCTCTGTTGGAGCAGATCCAAGAGGCGCCAACCACCGACGCGGTTGCCGTATTCGCGCCAGGCCCAGTTGTAGGTATTCGGGTGTGGGATGCCAGGTGAGTACGGCAATCCGAGGCCACCCTCGCCGTAGGTGAAATGCTCCATGCACACTGCGATATACACGGCGAGTCGCCGCCCCTCTGGCCAGGAGAAGTCGGGTCTTGCTGTGATCGGGGAATACTCGAATCGCCCGTGACTGGGAAGCTTCACCAAACGCTCCTTCGCTCTCGCCCGAGGAATCTGAGGCACCCCGAGACCCGACGGCGGTAGCCCAACCGCGGACACCGGCGCCTTCGGAGCATTACAGCTTGACCGTTTGAGGTCAAAGGGGCCCGACTTTGCAAGCGGTTGACCCGAACGTAGTGTTGCGCCCCGGCCAACCACGATCGGCTGGTGAGACGCGGAAGGAGCGAGTCATGGTTGAGAGGAAGGCGATCAACTACCCGGGTTACACGGCGGGCCTGGGCGGGCGCATCTGGAGTCCAGGCTTGAAGGTTGGGCCCTGGGTCTTCCTGTCCGGCATCACTTCGGTCGACTACGACGAGAAGCGAACGGTCGGCATCGGAGAGGAGAGGTCGCTGACTCCGCCGAAAAAGGATCCCGAGGCGCAGTGGCGTCAGGTGCTGACCAACATCAAGGCGGTGATGGAAGAGGCCGGGGGCAGTATGGCCGACGTCGTGATGGCCAACGTGTTCGTGACCGATATGCACTACTACTACGACTACGAGTGGGTTCGAAAAGAGTTCTTTGTCGAGCCCTACCCGGTCTGCACCGCTGTCGAGGTCGGCGCCCTGGTTCACACGGACTGGCTACTCGAAATCGAGGTCATCGGCTACATCGAGGACTGATCGGGAGACTGCCCAAAGGGGGGCCTGATGCGCGGCGGAGGATCGGACACCTACAGCAAAGAGGATTTCGGAGCTGAGCTGGAGACAGCCGCAACGAATCACGACGTCGGGACGACTCTCTGGTTCGAGAACGATCATGTCCGGGTATGGGAGGTTCGTCTGGAACCTGGACAACGGGCTCCGTTCCACAGTCACAGCCAGACCTATTTCTGGACTTGCATCGATTCGGGCAAGGGCTTCCAACGATTCCAAGACGGCACCGCGCAGGCTTTCGACTTCAAGCTTGGTGAGACCGTGTTCAGCACGATCACCGCTGACGACCCAATGATCCATGATCTCGAGAACACCGATGACAAGGTCGTGCGCTTCGTGGCGATCGAATTGAAGGACCTCTGACCAGGCCTCCTCGGTCATGGACAACTTTGACGTCGTAGTCGTCGGGGGACGGGTCGCGGGATCCACTCTGGCAAGTCTCCTGGGTGCGCAGGGACTCAAGGTCTTGTTGTTGGATCGAGCTTCGTTCCCCTCCGACACCCTTTCCACACACGTCATCTACGGGGACTCGTTCGGGATTTGGGAGCGTATCGGTGCATGGGGTGCGATTCAGAGCCTGGGCTCGGCGAAGCTCCGGGGCATCTCGTGGATCCGGGATGGCCGGCCTGACATCCGAGGCCGGTTCTGGCCGGTTCGAGGCCACGACTATTCGCTGTGCATCCGCCGCCTACTCCTCGACGAAGCTCTGTTCAAGAATGCGGCGGATACTCCCGGGGTGACGGCAATACAGGGGGCGCGGGTCACCGAACTGTTGCGAGATGGATCCCGGGTGACAGGAGTCCGGTTTGAGACTCGTACCCAGCTTGGGGGCACCAAGGAGTCAACCGCGTCGGCGCGTCTGGTCGCTGGCTGCGACGGTCGACGATCGCTTGTGGCGAGAGTCGTGGGAGCCTCTCAGTACATCACTGAGCCGCCGATCAACTTTGCCTTTTACACCTATGTGGAAGGAGTCGATCCGGGGCCGGAGCCAGATCCGATGTTCGAGATCTGGGAGAGTGATCGTGTTGGCGGGACGCCCATGTTGGCTCAATGCGATGCCGGAATCTGGATGGCGATTGTTTACTTGCCCCAGTCGCAGTTCGACAGCTTTCGGCAGGACAAGGACAAGAACTTCTGGCGGGCGATGGACAGCGACTCCCGGATAGGGCCGCGGCTGCGATCCGGCACGCAATTGCAGCCAATCAAAGGCGCGGGCGACTTCGTCAATTTCGTCAGGGAGCCCATGGGTGATGGATGGGTGCTCATCGGCGATGCCGGGCAACACAAGGATCCCATCTTCGGCCAGGGGATCGGCGACGCGGTCCGATCAGCTGAGCTGTTGGCGGACTGCCTCCTCGAGGCAGGGTCGGCAGGGACAGATATGGGCTCGGCTCTCGCCAGATTTCGGCTCAAGCGTGATCTCGACCTGTTGCCGAACTTTTCATGGATGATCCAGCGGAGGCCCGCAGACTTGACCGATGCGGAGTTCAACATGATCATCGACGGCCTGGGTAATGACGCGGAACAGGCTGAGAGATTCATCAACGTGTTCAGTCATGCGGTGTCGGGGTCGGAGTTCTTCGGGCGACTGAACGCGTCGAGGCTGCTCGGCAAAGAACCGGCCGCGTTCGATCCCCGGCAGGAGACGTCCGCGATACGAATGGAGGATGGCCAGTCATGAGCGTGGAGGACCGGCTGGTCGAGCTGGGTTACAAACTGGGCGAACCGCCCAAGCCGCTGGGCCAATACGTGCGATGCGTCGTTGCCGATGGACTGGCGTTTACTGCCGGTCATGGGCCATTCGATGAGTTCGGAAAGGTGAGCGTGCGCGGGCAGGTCGGCGGCGAACTGACCCTGGAACAGGGCAAAGAGGCGGCCCGTCTGTCGGTGCTCTCCTGCTTGGCCAGCCTGAAGGCGGCTTTGGGCTCGTTGGATCAGGTCGAGCAGATCGTGAAATTGCTGGGCTTCGTGAACTGCGCTCCGGGCTTCAACGACACATCAGCGGTGATGGACGGCGCGTCCGAGCTGCTCGGAACGGTCTTTGGGACTGCGGGCGTACACGCTCGTGCCGCCATCGGAACCACTGTGCTCCCGGGTGGCATTCCAGTCGAGATCGAGATGATCGCAAGAGTGCGTTGAGCCGATCGCGGAGCGACCGCATAGCCCGCCCCTAGATTGTGAGAATGCTGCGACCCGGTCCGCCGCCAACGGCGAGGAGCTCGAGCGCGGCGGGCGCCTCATGCAGCGGAAACTCCCGAATGACGATGGGATCGATCAGACCCCGGTCGATCATGTCGATAACCTCGACCGTATCGGTCAGGGTCGCCCAGTGAGATCCGTAGATCTCGATCTCTCGAAACACGACATCCGGGGTAACGGCGGTCAGGAGCTGCCCTCGCTGGTAGCCGACCAGACACAAACGCCCTCCGGGGCCCAATGACTCGATCGAATCCGTCATGGTCGCCGATGAAGCCACCATGTCGATGACGACGTCGGCACCTCGACCATGTGTGAGCTCGCGCACCGCCTCGGCGAATCGGCCCTCATGAGGCACGACGAAACTGTTGGCACCCTGGGATCTCGCCACGTCCTCACGCGTGGCGTCGGCATCCACGGCGATGACGTTGCCACCGGTTCGGTGAGCGAGTTGGACGGCATGCAATCCGACACCCCCGCCGGCGCCAACCACCACCACCGTTTCGCCCAGTCTGAGTCGCGCCCGCTTGATAAGGGCGTGGTAGGGGGTGACGATCGAGCATGTCGCGACGGCGGCCTGATCGAACCCGACACTTTCGGGTATTGGTATGAAGAAGCGCTCGGGCACGATGACGTATTCGGAGTAGCCGCCGATTGGGCCAAAGCCGTAGCGGAGCTCCAATCGCTCACACAACGATGTCCGTCCTTCGAGACAGAAGCGACACTTCCCACATGTCACATACCCGTAGGGAACTCCTCGGTCACCAACAAACGCGGTGGTGACTCCTGCACCGATCGCTGCCACTTCGCCCGCTATCTCGTGGCCGAGTACTAGGGGTAGGTCGACGTCGGGAACCACCCCATCTCTGATCTTCATGTCGGTATGGCACACCCCAGCAGCGCGGACCCGGAGAAGAATCTCGTTTTCCCTCGGCGTGGGACGGGGGACCTCGGTCAACACAGGCGGACTCCCGAACTCGGTCACCACCATCGCACGCATGGTCGATCCCATCAGCGTCACTGCGCCGGTCGCGGGGACTCAGGCGACGGAGTACTGCCGGGGTGTGCCTCAATGGAAAGAAGCGAGCCTGGCGGAGAAGGCTGCGTGTACCCAACCGCCTGCTTGCCCAGTTCCACTTCATCGCCCTCAGCGGCCGATTTGTAGGCGGCCTCGATGACTGCCATCAGGTGGCGCCCGTCTCGGGCGGGAATTGGGGGTTCGGTGCCGGTGCGAATGGCATGTATGAAGTCGATCACTTCGTAAACGTGTCCCAAGCCGAAGATGATCTCGCTGGCATCGCTGGGCACATCGGGGAGGTAAACGGACGGGAGCTCGAAATCCTCCGCCAATTCGGCATGCCTCAAGACATCCCCTTCCAGGGCGAGCCATCCACGTGTGCCGTGAACCTCGATCCGGGTGCCGGTGAAGTCATCCATGATGGGGCTGCCATTGGTGGTGGTGAGAGTCGCCAGGGCTCCGGACTCCAACCTGAGCGCCAGGACAGCGGTGTCTTCGTGATCCTGGATGTCCCAATGCAAGGTGTCGGTCAGCGCCTTGACCGAGCGAACCGGGCCCATGAACCAGAGAAGCAGGTCCAGGAAATGGATGGCCTGCGTGCTCAGCACACCTCCAGCCGCTCGATTGGCCTTGCCCCGCCAGGGAGAGGTGCCGAGGGGGCCGGTGAGCCCACTGGAGTGGACGACACTTCCGATGAGCTGGCCACCTACGGCTCCTTTAGCGAGCGCGTCCTTCGCTCGGATGTTGTCTGGGGCATACCTGTGGTTCATGATCATCCCGAACTCAACGCCACTCGTTTCGCAGGCCGCCATCATCTCGTCGGCCTCAACAACACTCATTGCCAGTGGCTTCTCACACAACACGTGCTTGCCAGCCTGCGCGGCGTCGATGACTACCTGCCGATGGAGAAAGTCGGGTACACACACCGACACCGCTTGTATGTCGTCTCTTCTCAGCAATTCGCGATAGTCCTGATACGCACCCTGCGCCTCGAAACGATCTGCCATTTGTTCCGCGGCCGCCAAATCGACATCGGACGTTGCTATCAGGCGCGCTGCGTCGCCACTCGCTGCCACCCCCCAGGCATGGGCAGAACCGACCCAACCGCAACCAATCAGCCCATATCCGATCCCCGGCTGAGCCGCCATCATTGCGATGCGCCCCTGATGAGTGTGTTGAGAACCAGGGGTGAGTTCATGATCCGAGCCCTCCTTGGCGAACCCTCCGCAACGGACGGCCTATGTTATATAGGATACAGAATCGGTGGCTGCCGGCCGCCGCCCAGTAATCGCGTTTGTCATCGGTGGTGGGAGTGAGCAGATACAAGGTCGTGGTCAGCGACCAGGTCTTCCCCACGGTGGACCTCGAGCGGGAGCTCCTCGCCGGGATCGATGCCGAGCTTCTCGTTGCCCAGGGACCCATGGAACAGGTGCTGCAGATGGCAGGCGACGCCGATGCGATCCTCAACACCTACCTCCCGTGGGATGGCCCGGCTATCGCGCAGCTAGCCAAATGCAAGATCATTGCCCGCTACGGGATCGGCTATGACAACGTTGATCTCGAGGCAGCCGCCGCCCGGGGCATCGTGGTGACCAATGTCCCCGACTACTCGGTGGAAGAAGTCGCGACCCACGCCCTGGCACTCATTCTCGGGCTGACCCGGAAATTGAACGCCGCCGACCAGAAGGTCCGCAACGGGGGTTGGGGCCTCGACGGGCTGCGCCCAATTCGAAGACTGTCCACGATGACGGTCGGCCTGGTCGGATACGGGCGGATCGGGCGCCGCATCGCGGCTCCGCTGCAGGCGCTCGGCGCCGGGATCATCGTCTACGACCCCTACCTGAGCCCGGCGGACGATCTCCCGCCCCTCGTCAGCCTCGAAGAGCTGTTGTCGAGCGCCGACCTGGTGTCATTGCATCTGCCGCTCACCCCGGAGACCCGAGGCATGATCGATGAGTCGGCTTTGGCTGGAATGAAACCTGGGTCGATCCTGGTCAACACGTCGCGTGGCCCCTTGGTCGAACTCGAGGCAGTGGTGAAAGCCTTGGAATCCGGCCATCTTGCCGGGGCGGGCCTGGATGTCTTCGACACCGAACCTCTGGATCCGGCACGTATCGAGGGGGTTCCCAATCTCGTCGCCACCCCACACATGGCGTATTACTCCGAGGAGGCGCTTCAGGAGTCCCAACGCAAGGCGACCACACAGGTGATCAAGGTGCTCACTGGAGAGGCCCCCGACTATCGGGTGAATTGAAGAACGACGCCTAGGCCAGAAGCCGCTCTTCGTACTCAACCCGCGACAGCACGTGGGGGTCATTGTCAGTCACCAGGACCATGTCCTCGATCCTGACGCCACCGCCGCCACGGACGTTGGGCACCCACACCAGCGGCTCGACTGCGAACACCATGTTCGGCTGGAACTCATAGGTGGTGGCGCCAGGGAGGGTCTCACCTATATATGGGGGCTCGTTGGCGCCCATCCCGATCCCGTGCCCGATGAACAGGCTGAAGAGGTGGTCCTCGAGCCCGTGCTCACCGATCTTGGCGATGATCGCATCGGCGCACTCCCGATTGGTCTTCCCGGGCCGCATGGTGTCGATACCTGCCATCAACCCCTCGTAGACCGCGGTGTAGATCTTCTTCTGTTCCTTAGAAGGCTTACCGACGATGGTCGTGCGCCCGATGTCGGCGAAGTAGCCGTTCCACATCGCACCGATGTCGATGAAGCAGAGGTCCTGGTTGCGGATGATCTTGTCGGTTGCGATCCGGTGCGGTGGCGACATGTGTTCCCCGGACGCAACGAATGGGGTGATGACATGGGCCATCTCTCCTCCGAGCTGGAACAGGGTCTGCATGGCATCGGCAGCCACATCCAGCTCGCGACGCCCGGCCCTGGTCTCATCGAGGGCTCGTTGGGTGACCGAGTCGCCTATCGCACAGGCCTCTTCGATGATTGCCACCTCGAGGTCGCTCTTGATCCAACGCGCCTGTTGCATCACCGCGTCCCCGTCGACCAATTCGAGATCGGGGAGGTGCGATCGCATCGAGTTGATGAATGAGATGTTCGCCTGATCTAGGGCAAGACGGCCCGTTTCGAGACCGGCTTCGCGGAGGATGGGGGCCAGGATGTCCCCCACGAACCCGTCGACCAATTCGCGCTGTTCCATGATCGGCACCGCGTGGGCTTCACCGATCCAGCTCATCCCGAAGCGTGCCTTGTCGATCTCGCCGCCCGAGCCGAGGAGGATTGGATCCCGGCCGGGTGTGAGCAGGGCTCCGTTGAGAGACGTGGTCTTGCCGGCGATCAGCTGAGCTCGCAGCGAGGTGAGATAGCGGACGTTCTCGTCTTTCCAGACCAGGAGGCCGCCGGCTTGTGAGTCAGCGAGGGCTGCGTGCGTCCTTCTCACCCGCTCACGCCGAAGCGCGGGAAAGTCGTAGCGATCCTCCCAATCGACCGCGAACGGCCCCTTCGCGTAACCGCTGATCGTTGTCTCCCTCCATGCATCGCCACCGGCAGGGGGTGGGGGGTCTATAAGGTCACTCTAATATATAGTCCGTAGAGTACAGAAAGTTGCTGTGTCCCCAATAGGCTCTCGGTGATCCTGTTGGCAGTATTTTCCCTGGATTTCCCAGTGAGCCTCGATCGCGAGCGTTGGTCGGAGTCATCGAACCAGCTGTCCTGCTGGGCGAGGTGGTCACAGCACCACTCGTTATAGTTTTTTGGTCACAAGGCCGGATCGGACGAGACATGGCAGGCGAGGACCAATCAACAGCTGGCAACGGTCAGACAGACGCTCAGCCAACCACCCTCCTAACCGAGGGGATGCGTCTCAACGCCGATGTGAGAAAGCGGGTCACCGCAGTCGAGCTGGTGCGTGATGTGCTGCGGGCCGGGATCATTCGCGGCGATCTGCCTGGAGGGTCGCGCCTGGTCCAAACCGACATCGCCGGCCAGCTGAACGTGAGCACCACTCCAGTCCGGGAAGCCATGCGCGACCTGGCCAGCGAAGGGCTGATCACACTCGACAGCCACCGGATCGGCACAGTTCGCACACCGGACTGGGACGAAATGGTCGAAATCGTCGAAGTGCGTCGCGCCCTGGAACGAGTCGCCATCGAGAAGGCGATAGCCAACATCACGCCGGCACAGATGGAGGAGGCGGCCGGTCTCGCCGAGGAGCTGGCCCATGAAGAGGACCTGGGAAACTGGGTCCTCAAGAACAGCGCCTTTCACTCCATTTTCCATCGGGCGACCGGGACCAAGCGTCTGGCCGGAGTGCTGCTCGCCCTCGAGGAGGCCGGCGGGGTGTTCGTGGCCCAAGCACAGCGGCTCCACCCCGAGCTCCGACGCCAGGCCGTCGCCGACCACTTCGCCATGCTCGACTGTTACCGGGCGGGAGATCTCGACGGAGCGGTTGAGATTCAGTACGGGCATATCAGCCTGACCCTGGCCACCCCCGAGTCCGTCAGTCGACCTACGACTGTCCTGTAGGTGCCCGGACACGCGTCAAGCATTGCATGTGAAGCGGTCTGTCGAATCCGGGAGAATTGATGGAGAGCCTTGCGGGCTCACCTGTTCCCCGGATCATGGAGAGGGGACAAATGGGCTTCACCCCCGAATGATGGTGTCTGCACCCTTCCCGGCCCCCAGATCGCCCCTCTCCTCTGGGGGATGCGACCGGTCTCCTCACCAGCTCCGGCGGTGTCGCCGCTCACCCCTTCGAGTCGGCACGCGCTCTGGGAGTCCCGGCGGTGAGTGGCGTGGACCTACCCGCT
>JALYNX010000148.1 GCA_030772935.1 Actinomycetota bacterium
GCGCCGAGGATCGCCTGTTCTGAGATCGGGGTGTCCCGAATCCGGGTCGGTCCGAACTCATCGAGCAGGCCGACCGTGGTCTTGAAGACACCCCCGGCCCCGGCGATGTCCTCACCCAACATCACGAGGTTTGGATCGCGGCGCATCTCCTGGGCGATTCCCCTCGCCACCGCCTCGCGATAGCTCAGTTCCGCCACGAGGATCCTCCATCGGCCCAAACGTCGGTCATCAAGACCTGCTCGGTTGGCCGCTCCCCAGCCTTGGCGAAGGCAGTCGCCTCCTCGACCCGATCGGCCACCTGATGGACGATGTCGGAGAGCCGAGACTCGGGGACACCCAGACGCAACAGTCGCTGGTGATAGGTGGGTAGCGGGTCGTGGGCCAGCCAAGCCTCGACCTCGTCAGCCGGGCGATACTTGCCAGGGTCGGCGCGGCTGTGCCCGCCGTGGCGATAAGTGACGGCTTCGATCAGCGAGGGCCCGTCACCACCACGGGCCTTCTCCAATGCCAAACGGGCGGTGACCAACACTTCATCGGCGTCGTTGCCGTCGATGACAACCTGTTCCAGGTCGTAGGCGGGCGCTCGCCCCGCAGCGGGGTGGGCGGTGGCGGTCACCAGATCGATCGGGGTGTACTCCATGTAAAGGTTGTTCTCACAGACGAAGACCACCGGCAGCTTCCAGATCGAAGCCATGTTGAGCGCCTCGTGAAAGGCCCCGATGTTGGTGGTCCCGTCCCCGAAGAAGGCCACCGCAACCTGTTCGGTCCCCCGAAGCTGAGCCGACCATGCCGCCCCATTGGCGACGCAGAGGTGAGCCCCGATGATGGCGTAGCTACCCATCATCCCGTGCTCTACAGATGTGAGATGCATCGACCCGCCCTTGCCGCCGAGGATCCCGTTCTCACGTCCCAGGAGCTCGGCCATCACCGGGCCCAGCGGGCCCCCTCTGGCGATGGTGTGCGCGTGACCGCGGTAGGTGGCGAACGTGTAGTCGTCGGGTCGCATCGCCTTGCCGACACCCGTGGCTATCGCCTCCATCCCCAGCGAGAGATGACTGGTCCCTTTCACCAGGTTCTGCATGAAGAGGTCATAGACCCGGTCCTCGAACTGACGAAGCACCTGCTGCATCTCGAACATCTCGATCCTGGTATCGAGGTCGATGTCCAGTCGATCGTTGTCGGGATTGGTCGGCTCGGGTAGCCGGGGCGGTCGTTGCGAGTAGTCGTAGAGACCGGCGTCGACCTCAGTATTCATTGGCCACCATCAGCTCCTCGCAGGGGAAGAGCGTGGTGATCTGCGGTCCATCGGCTGTGACCACCATCATCTCCTCGATTCGGGCTGCGGAGCGCCCGTCGGTGGCCGGAGCATAGGTCTCGAGGGCGAAGTACATCCCCTCCTTGATCTCGATTGGATCGTCGAGTGAGTTGAGACGACTGATGATCGGTCGCTCATGGAGCCCGACCCCGACCCCATGGCCAAACTGCAAGCCAAATGCATCCATCTCGTCCAGGAATCCGAAGTCCTCGGCGCGGGGCCAGATCTTGGCGATCATGTCGGTCGTGTTCCCGGGCCGTACCAGCTCGATGGCGGCGTCCATCCACTCCCGCGATTGCTTGAACGCATCTCGCTGGGCGGTGGTCGCCCTGCCCACAACGAAGGTCCGGTAGTAACAGGTCCGGTACCCGTTGTAGGCGTGGATGATGTCGAAGTAGGCCTGGTCCCCGGGACGGATCGTGCGGTCGCTGAACACGTGGGGGTGAGGGCTGCATCTCTCGCCGGCAATCGAATTGACCGCCTCGACGAACTCTGAGCCCATCTGGAAGAGACGTGAGTTGGCCAAGGCCACGATGTCGGATTCCCTTATCCCCGGTTTCAATGCCTCGTAGATCTCGTGATAGACCCCGTCGACCATGGCGCTGGCCTGACTGAGCAGCACGATCTCATCGGGGCTCTTGATCTCCCTGGCGAGCATCATGGCCTGCTGCCCGTCGGTGACGTGAAGCCCTTCCTTCTGCAGGGCGAGGAAGACCGAAGTCTCCGCCATGTCGACCCCCAGGGGATCGTCGGCCAGACCCTCGTCCCGAAGCACGGCTGCGATCTCGGCGGCCGCTCGGGCGTGCAGTCCGGAGCCGGGGCCGATGGCTCCTTGCAGCCCGGTGTTGCCACCGATGGAGTTCTCGGTGTCGTAGAGACTTGGCAACTGGCGACGGTGTGCCTTGGCGGCAGACCCGAAGTCCCAGATGCGAGGGCGGCCTTTGCGGGTGACGAGAGCCCATCGTTCGCCCTTGTTGAAGGCCCAATAGCCGATCTGGGTCGCAGTGGCATAACGGATGTTCGATGTCTCGAAGAGGAGGACCGCCCCTAATCCCTGGGCCTCGAGCTGATGTCGGACCCGGTCCAGGCGATAGGACCTGAGCCGCGTGAAATCGACACGCTCCTCCCAATCGACACCCATGATCCCAGGGGCCGGGGTAGTAGCTACCGGAAACTCGGTCATGGCTCTCTCCTCCTCATCGAATCCCAGTTCTCATCTCAATGCTCGGTGTCTCCGACACCGCGCAAAAACACCGCCACGGCGCTGAGATCCTGGTCTCCCATCCCAGCGGCGATCGCTCGTCTCACTATCTCGAGCTCCGCCTCAGCCTGATCCATCGTCACCCCGACCCGGCCGCCAAGCCCAGTGATCAGCTCGAGGTCCTTGGCAACAAGATCGAGGCTGAAGGCAACCACCGCACTTTCCGGGTGCTCGTATGCCTCTCGCTTGTATTGCACGAAGGGAGCGCCCCCTGCCCCACTCGCAAACACCTCATAGGCGATCGACCGCTCGACCCCCGCCCTCTCGGCAAGCACCAGAGCCTCTGACAGCGCCACGTTGAGCCCGTGGACCAAGGCGTTCACAGCGAGTTTGGTCGCCGCGCCCGCACCGCGCTCCCCCACCTCGATGACCCGAGCAGAGAGGGCTTCGAGAACGGGTCGTGCTTTGTCCAAAGCAGCCGGGTCACCTCCGACCATGATGGTCAGGGCGCCTTGTTCCACGGTGCTGACACTCCCCGACACCGGGGCATCGAGCAGTGCCGCTCCGGTGGCATCGACTGCGGCGCCGATCTCGATCACCACCTCGGGGTCGATGGTGCTCATTTCCATCATCACGACACCCGGCCGAAGCCCGGCGACAACCCCGTGGTCATCGAGATAGACGGATCGCACCGCGGCGTCATCGGCGAGACTGGTGAGGGCGAGATCGGCCTTCGCAACGGCCCCGGCCGGCGTGTCGGCGACCTCCGCAGACAGCGGGCCTGCCACTCGAACCGCCTTCTCGTGGTCTCGATTCCAGACGATGAGGTCGAATCCGGCACGGCCGAGTGTGGCGGCCATGGCCCCACCCATGCGGCCACAGCCGACGACAGCGACCTTTGGCAAGCTTTCCATCGGTGAACAGTCACACTACACACCCGGTAAACCACTCATCCCCGAAGATGACTTTCAGCGAGGGTCGCGATATGGGCCCCGATAGCGAGACTGGCGGTGGCCCCAGGGGAGGGTGCGTTGAGGACATGGATCATCGATCCAACCTCCTGGATCACGAAGTCGTCGACCAAGCGACCATTCGGGGCCAGCGCCTGCGCCCTGACACCAGCCCCGCCAGGTTGAAGGTGATCGGCGCGCACCGCCGGGACCAGTCTGCGGGCCGATCTCGCATACAGGCTCCGGGACCGGGATCGGAGCAGCTCTGAGGTGCCGGTCCACCAATGACGGCCAACCAGCCTCCAGAAGGCGCCGGCGCTGATGGTCTCTCTCAGATCCACCCAGTCAACTCGAGCTCCCCGATAGTGCTCCCGCCCCAGGGCCAGGACCGCGTTGGGGCCAACCTCCACCCTGTCATCGACACCCCGGGTGAAATGCACGCCCAGAAAAGGGAATCGAGCATCGGGGACCGGGTAGATCAGGCTCTTGACCAGATGCGTCTGACTCGGCGCGAGGCTGTAGTACTCCCCGCGGAAGGGCACGATCCGGATCTTGCTCTTCACCCCCGCGAGCGCGGCGACCCGATCTGAGTGCAGCCCGGCGCAATTGATGAACAGGTCGGCGCGAATCTCTTCTCCGCCGGCGCGCACGGAGATCCCGTTCCCTCCTTGTTGAATCCGGTCCACTGCCAGACCGAGCCCGATCAACGCTCCATACTTCTCGAGTCGCCGGCGCAATGCCCCTGCCACCCCCGGAAAGTCGACCACACCTGCGGATGGAACATGGAGCGCAGCGACCCCGACCGCTTCAGGCTCGAACTCAGCGATTTCTGCTGGGCCCAGCCGGCGGAGACCCACCAGCCCATTGGCGCGGCCTCGCCGCTCCAGCTCATCCAGCCGGGCAACTTCATCGGCACCGGTGGCAATCACCAGCTTTCCGGTCCGGCGAAACGGCACCGACTCCTCATCACACAAGTCTTCGACAAGGCGCCCACCTTCGATACACAACCTCGCCTTCAGCGACCCCGGCAGGTAGTACAGACCGGAATGGAGCACCCCACTGTTGTGGCTGCTCTGATGGGCTGCTACGTCAGGCTCTTTGTCCAGAATCGAGACCGATACTCCGGGGAATCGTTCGACGATGGCGTGGGCTACACCGAGGCCGATCAATCCGGCGCCGACGATGCAAACGTCGTACCTCAAATCTTCGGGAGCTTGAACCCGGACTTCTCGACCACGTAATCGCGCGATTCAAGGACCATTCGGCGTACCGCGGGCCAATCGACGTGGAGAAGCTCTCCGTGACGCTTCATCATCCTCCCTCCGATCATCACCGTGTCGACGTTGGAGGTGTCCATCCCGGCGACGACGGCCATCACCGGATCGTTTAGAGGGGTGACGTTCATCAAGTCGGTCCGGAGCATGATCAAGTCGGCCTTCTTGCCGGGCGTCAAGGACCCCACCTTCGATTCGAGACCGTTGGCTCGAGCCCCCTCGAGCGTGGCCCATTCCAGGACTTCACGGGCCGACACCGGGCTCTTCTCCTCGGCGGATGCCATGGCCCGTTGTAGGGCGAGCACCGATCGCATCTGGTTGAACATATCGGACGGCACATTGGTCTCGACATCGATGCTGAGGCTGGGCCTCAAGCCGCGATCGAGGAACTTCTGGATCGGAGGCATCCCGTGGCCCATCATCATCTCGACCGGTGAGGCCAGCGACACGGTGCCACCGGTGTCGACGATCATCTGGATTTCGGTGTCGTTGAGGGTCGTGCAGTGGATATACGTGGTGTCCGGACCAAGCAGCCCGGCCTCTCCCATCTCCTGGACCTTCCGATCCTGGCCGTAGGTGCCGACCCCGACATGGGCCGTGATTCGCGCTCCGGTTTCACGGGCGAGCTTCCAATGGTCGCGGGCCACCTCGAAGTCGACGAACTCCGGGCCAGGCGCGGCCAGAGCAAGAGTGATCATCTGGTCGTTCGACGAGAAGTGCTCGGTGGCCGCTCGCACGAACCAACTCGGCTGCCGCTCCTCCCACTTCCCCCACCACGGGAATCCGTAAGCGAACACCGCGCGCAACCCGGAGTCCTTCAGGGCCTGGACGACGGCATCCGTATGAGCGGGAGAGGCCTGGATGTGGGACCAGTCGAGGAGAGTGGTGATCCCGGCATCGATCGCCCCCACCGCGCTGACCACATTGCCGGCATAGGCGTCTTCGGGCCGATAGGCCGGGGCCAACGTGCGCAGCACGAACGAGATGTAGCTGATCCTCCCTTCGAGCGGGATGTCGGTGCCGATGTTGCGGAGAATGCCTTCCCAGATATGCCGATGAGAGTCAACGAACCCGGGCATCACGATCATGCCTGAGGCATCGATCTGCTCCGCTTCCACTCCATTGAGGCTGGGGCTGACAGCGACGATGTTGTCCCCCTCGATGAGGATGTCGCCGGAGGTGAGGTCGCCCACGGTCGGGTCGAGACTGAGGATGATCCCGCCCCGGATCATCTTTCTCCCATTTTCGATCACGCTGAAATCCGTGCCGACCGGGTATGGGCTCGGCAGAGCGGCTGCGGACGGAGGACGGCTCCCGAGCACAATGCGACGAGCCCTGCGGTAGTTGCGTTTGACCAGCTCCTTGAGATCACCGACCTGGAAGAGGATGATCCCGATCAGGACGAGTACGCCGATGATCACCAACCCGAATTCGGGGCCCAGGCCGAGGAATGGGAGCACCGTGATGACGACCGCCAGCAGGACCGAGGCAACCACACCACCGGTAAAGGTGGCCCGGCCCCCCGAAAGTGCGGCTCCACCAAGCACCGCGGCCGTGATGCTGTTCAGGGCGTAGCTGGAACCGATCTGAGCGTTGCCCACCCCGGACCGCGCCATCACGAAATACGAGGCGAGGGCGGCAAACAGGGCCGACAACGCCAACGCTCGCACCCGTACCCATGTGGTCCGGACTCCGCTCCGCCTCGCCGACCTCTCGTCGAACCCCACCGAGCGCACCTGGAGCCCCGAGCCGCTGGCGTGCAGCCAATAGTCGAGGGCCCCCGCACCGACCACCACCAGAATGAATGCCAAAGGCACTGGCCCGATCCCCCCGCGGAGCGATGACGTGAACTCCGGGTCGATCGAACCGCCTGGGGTCGGCCGCAGAGTCAGCGAGATCCCGTCCAGGATGCTGAGCGTGGCCAACGTGGCGATGATCGACGGGATCTTGACCCCGCGCACCAGGGCTGCGTTGACCAGTCCCAGCGCCAGGCCACAAGCGAAGATCGCTGCCGCCCCGGTCAGGACCTGAGTGGTCGACGCTCCCGCCGGGATCCAAAACGAGGCGATCACCACTCCGAGGCTGACCATCGCTCCAACCGAGAGATCGAGATATCCGACGAGGAGGGCGTGGGTCTGGCCGATGACGACGATCGCCAGCGGCACTGCCAGCAGCAGGATGTTGGCGATGTTCGAGCCGTTGACGAATCCTGGGAAACGGGAGTTCGTGTACCAGACGACCCCAATGATGAGCAAGATTTGGAGCGCAACCGGCATCCACAGCCGAACCTTGACCACCTTGCGCCACTTGTTCTTGTCCCGGGAGTTACGGATGACCTTGCGGACGAACTGCCGCCCGGAGTCGATGCGCCCGGTCTCGATCGGCGTGGTCACGACGCCTCCTGCTTCGAGGCGGCTTTGGGCATGGCGACCCCGAACGGTGAGCGCCCCGCCCGCGAGAGCCCCGGGCCGCGGACGATGGCCTCGACGATCCTCCTCTCATCGAGCTCGTCCCCGGGGATCTCTTCGATGATGGTCCCGCGGGACATAACCAGGACCCGATCGCAGAGGCCGGAGAGCTCGATGGGGTCGCTCGACTTGACGAGCAGGGCGGCACCGGAGTCGGTTCTGGCGCGAAGCGCCTTGTAGATGTCGAAACGGGACCCGACGTCGACCCCTTGGGTTGGCTCGTAGGCAAGGATTACGGCTGGCTCCCTGAGAAACGTTCGGGCGACAGAGACCTTCTGCTGGTTGCCCCCGGATAGAAACTCGACCGGCTGCTCCAGTGAAGGGGTGCGGACCTCCAACTCGTCCACCAGATCCTTCACCGCACGGCGTTCGGCCCGTCGTGCGAGGAAGCCAAGCCTGCTGAAGCGGCGGAGCGATTGAACAGTGGCGTTGACCCGGACCCCTAGAACCGGCATCAACGCCTCGCGTTTCCGGTCACCGGGCAAGAGCATGATCCCGGACTTGATCGCCTCATGGGTGGAGATGAGGGTTAGATCCTTACCCTCACAGGTGACCCGCCCCGCGCGGGGAGGCGTCCTACCCGAGAGGGTGTCAAAGAGCTGCGGCTGCCCGTTGCCCTCGGCGCCGGCGATCCCGACCACCTCCCCACTCTCCAGGGTGAAGCTCACCGGGCCGAATGATTGACCCTGCAGGCTGTCGACAACCAGAACTTCACGAGGTTCGCCCGCCACAGATGACGGTGGGGGGAATGCCGCCTCGAACGGGCGGCCGACTATCAGCTCGACCAGATCGTGCTCCGTGGTCCTCCTGGCGTCGAAGGTGCCCCTGGTCTTGCCATCTCGAAGGACTGTGATCCGGTCAGCGATCTCGAGGACTTCCGGAAGGCGGTGGCTCACGTACACCACCCCCACACCGCGCTTTCTGCATGCTGCAACGGTGCGATGGAGCGCCTCTACCTCGTCGGGGCCGAGGGCGGTGGTGGGCTCATCGAGGAGGAGCACCTTGGGGTTGGAGACCAAGGCTTTGGCCACCTCGAACAACTGCCGCTCGGCGAGGGTGAGGAATCCGACCGGAGCGTCCGGAAACAACTCGAAATCGAGGTCGAACTCGCCCAACAGCCGGCGAGCCCACTTCTTCCGCTTCCAGTAGGCCGGTCTCTCGTCGGGTGGCGCAGCCATGTAGAGATTGTTCTTTACCGGCTGGGCGAGGATCGATGAAGTGTCCTGATAGGCCATGGCCAGACCCAGTTTCCGGGCCAGGGCCGGAGAATCGGTGCGCAAGGTCTTTCCACCTATGCGCACCGATCCTCTGTCGGGTTCTACGAACCCGCTTGCGATCCCGAGGAGTGTCGACTTTCCGGAGCCGTTCTCTCCAACGAGGGCGTGAACCTCGCCAGCACGACAGTCCAAGCTGACATCAGTCAGTGCTCGAACCGCGCCGAACTGGCGGTAGACACCCTCCAGCTCGAGGACTGGCCCTTTGGACGCCGGCCCTCCTCTGGGATCGCTGTCGCTCATCCGGTCGGGTACATCAATGCGAGGACCTCGTCAGGAACGAGCGAGGTGCCCGACACTGTTGGGGTGACCCGATCGGGGTTGCAGTCAGCCGAGGTGACTTCCCGCATCACGTGGGGGACGATGATCTCAGCAGGGATCTCGGCTCCCGCCAGACTCATCATCTGCGCCGTGACTGCGACCCTTGACTGGAAGTTGCCACCGGCCGAGTACCAGATGTGGTAATTCGGGTTGGCGCGTTCCGCCCAGTCACAGAACAGGGTCTGCTCGTCGGTTCTCACCGCAATCGTCATCGCGTCGATCTCAACGTCCTGCAGTGCGGTGTACAGCCCGTCGGCGTACTCGTAACTGAACCCGGCGATGTCCGGATTCGTCGACAGGAACCCACTGACGACATCGCGAGCGATGTCATTGGCCCAGTATGTGTCCCCCGTTGTCGAGTTCGGGTCTGCCGGCGGGTTGATCACTTCGATCCCTGCGGCCAACGCCGGGATATGGCACTGCTGCCAGCCAAGGCTCAGCGCATTTCCCGGTGTCCCACCCAGGACGCCGATCGTCCCTTCGCCAACGCCATCGTTGATCACTTGCGCAAGACTCTCGCCGAGGCCACATAGGTCCTCGCCAACGATGCTCAGGTAATCGACGCCGGGCTCGAGGGCGCCGTCGGTCCCGGGAAGGCCGACGTAGCCGGCCGAATAGGGCACATATGGAATGCCAGCGGCTTGGGCAGCCTTGATCGAGTCGCCGAGCGCAGAACCCCAGTCCGGATATCCAATTATGAACGTGACTCCGCGCTCAACCATGTAGTTGATGTCTCCGATCGGGACTGCGGGGTCAGTCGACCATTGGGCGTCACGCATGACGATGGTGCCGATCTCCGGGTAGGTGAGTGCCTGGAGGATGGCCTCCATGCGGGTCACCTGACGCCAGACGTTGAGACCGCCACCGTCGGCGTATCCCATGATCACGTCACCACCGGTTCCGGTGTCGCACTCGACTGCGTTCGTGTAGCACTCGATCGCCTTGTCGACGATCGCCGGATCGAGATCCTGATTGGCCCTAGCTATTGCAGCCAGGACGATCTCAGGCACATCACCCACCGGGCCGAGGGCCTTCTCGACCAGGGCCGGGTCGGCGTCGGTGCTCTCTCCGTATTGCGCGAGCGGATCATCGTCCCCGGCCGTCGTAGAGGTCTCATCACCTGAGGTGGTGGTGGGGGCCTCGCCGGCGGTCGTGGTTGGCTCGTCTTCGCCCGCGGTGGTACTTGTCTCGGTGACATCGCCCGTACAGGCGGCCAGGACGAGTACCAACACGGCGATCAGGGCTATCACCCTGTGTTTCATCATCCTCCTCCAATCATTGACTGTGTTTCGTTTCTCCGCTTTTTGCGGTTGGTTTTCGGCTCTCCTTCTCTCACGTCTCGCCAAGTCCGACGGCGAGAGTTCCTTCGTCGCGCGGCCCCGGTTTCGACCGGTCGCGCAAGACTCTCTCGACGGCTTTGATGATGCGATCACCCGAGACCAGCATGCCCCCGATGATCACCAAGCCGAAGACGACGAACTGGAGCGCGGTTGGGAGACCCATTACCCGCATCATCTGAGTGAGGCCGGCGAGGAAGAATGCGGCGGCCCAAGTGGATACGGGGCTGGCGAGCCCGCCAGTCAGCGAAGCGCCCCCGATCACCACCGCGGCGATTGGCCCCAAGAGGTAGGGGGCGCCCACGGTGACGCCCGGAGAGCGCAGCGAGGCCGCCAGGAGAATCCCCGCGGAGGCGTACAGGACGGCAGCCACCACGTAGGCGGCGACCTGGTTGAGATTCACCCTGAGCCCGATGACGTTCGAGGCGACCGGGTTGGCCCCTACCACCTGGAAGCGCCTTCCGGCTCCGGTGTACCGGAAGATGATCACAAGAACCACTGTCACCGCAACCCCTATCCAGAAGATCCGGGTGATCCCGAGGAATGATCGGGTCGTAGCCCACTCCGTCAGTCCGGCGGGCACCGGCTTCTGGATGGCCACCGTCGTGTAGTAGCGATTGGCGATTCCAGCCACGACTTGACCGACCGCGAGGGTGACGATCAGGGCATTGAGTTTGAGCCCACCGATCAGTATCCCGTTGACAAGACCGATGACGGCAGCCACACCGATTGCGGTCAGGTAGGCGACCCATATGCGATCGTCCGACTGTTGGCCCACTCCAACCATCACCAACCCGCCGAGAAGGAACGTACCCGGAACGCTCAGGTCGATTCCGCCGGTCATGATGACCAGCATCTGGCCGAGCGCTGCGATTGCGAGATAGGTTCCAGTTAGAGCAATTGCGCTGAGCCCGGCTACGGCCAGAGTCGCCGGGGCCGCAACCGCGGCTACGACGAGCAAGAGGATGATCGCCAGGTAGACAGGGAGGTAGCGAGAGGCCACCACGAACGACGTGATGGCCGAGTACGCAGTTTTTGTGCTCGTCATCGCGCCCCCTCCGAAGCGGCGCCGGCGAGAAGACCGGCGGCTGATGCCACCCGACGCTGAGCGGAGTTCGCAAGCTCTGTCGCCCGAGCCACATCACCCTGGAGCTTCCCAGCTCGCTTCATGGGGCGACCGCCGACAAAAACCCAATCGACGTTGGAGGTATCCATCCCCCAAACCACCGCCCCGATCGGATCGTTGATCGGGAAGATGTTGGGACGATCGGTGCGGAGCATGACGAGATCAGCCTGTCGTCCCGGAGCGAGGGACCCTACGACGCCATCGAGACCTGCCGCCCTTGCGCCGTCGACCGTGGCATAGCGGAGGACCTCTCTCGTGTTGAGGAGGGTGGGAATGCCTGCCTTGCCCGCCAACTTCAGATCGAAGAGGGTGGCGTGTTGCACCGAGATGACGGCCCGCATCTGGGCAAACAGGTCGCCTGGCGACGCAAGCTCGGAGCCGACGCCGAGCCCGGGACGAATGCCGCGATCTAGGAGCTCCTGCATCGGGGGCCTCGCCTCGCCACCCGACATCCCGCTGGATGGGGTCAGGGCCTCAGCCGCGCCAGAGGAGGCAATGGCATCGAAGTCGGCGTCGCCGAGATGGGTGCACTGGACGAGTGTGACGTCCCCGCCGAGCAAGCCACGAGCGGCCAGATCGGCGACCAAACCCCCGGCGACGTTGGGGTCGATTCCTACATGAGTGTGAATCCTCAGGCCAAGCTCGCGAGCCAATGCCCAGTCGGCGGCAACTGCGTCGAATGGACCGGACGTCGGGGTGGGCGCCCCGGCCGCCATGGTGAGCATCGAACTGGCCGCCACTTTGCCAATGAGGCTCTTGAGATCGGCCCGCCATCCGTCGCCGGCCGGTGCTCCGGTAGGGGCAGCAATGGCGAGGACCGACCGGATGCCAGAGTCGGCATGCGCCTGCAAGGCCGCTTCGAGACACCCGACGCCCTGACCAAGATCGAACCAGTCGACCACAGTGGTGATGCCGGCATCGATGGCCCCGAGCAGCCCGATAATGGTCGCGGCGTATGCGTCCTCCGGCTCGTAGTGCTGCCCAAATCCGGCGGAGGAAGAAGCGTCCCCGAAATTTCGGAACAGAGACTCCGAGACATGACGGTGTGAGTCGACAAACCCCGGCATGACGATGGTGTCGGTGGCGTCGACCACTTCGGCGTCACGGTCCCGAAGCCCGGGACCCACTTCCACGATCTTTGCGCCGTCGATCAGCACGTCGGCTTCGGCGAAGTTTGCCCGGCCCATCGTCAGGACGCATCCGCCACGAAGGAGAAACTTCGCAGTCATTCAGTGGCTCCGAATTGCGCCCTTCCGACCACCCTCCCGGGCATCGGCTCCATCGTTTGCGAGGCGAGGGCTCGAGAAAGGGTGGCGACCGCTAGTGGGATGTTGAGGCCACTCACTGATAAGTCACACTACACATTTCTCACCAGATTCATCTGTGCAAAATGGGTAGCTTGGCCGGCGTCGAGGCCGGCTCGGTAGTCGGGTCTCATTCCTCCGCCGCCAGGGCCTCGGTGAGATAGGTCCAGTCCCTGCGAAAGCGGTAGGAGTGACGCGGTGGGGGCTGCGGCGCCTGGGTCTCCAGCCAACGCACCGGCCCGTCGCCGATGTTGCGGAACTCATGGACGCATCCGACACCCGCCCACGCCACATCGCCCGGCTCCATCTCATATTTGACCCCGTCGAACCCCGCCTCCACCTTCCCCTCCAGAATGAGGTAGGCCTCCTCAAGCGGATGATCGTGTGCGCCGGCAAAGCCGCCTGGCACGTATTGGACCATGAACATCGTCGACAAGTCGGCGCCGAGGTCGGAGTCCACCATCATCTTGACCGCGATCCCGCTATAGACCAGTAACGCGGTGCGCATGCTGGCGCTCAGGGCGAGACGATCCTGAGTCTGCATGGCGGGATCCATGTTCTCAGCTTCGATGTGCCCGAAGTTGCGGTTCCTCGGGTCTCTGACGTCGATCGGGTCCCCCACCCCGACAGGGAAAGGTCGAGGAAAGTAGGTGTCGTACTCATTTCGCTCCCTCGGAAGTGGGGCCCTCATCTCGGCAAAGCTCGCGGGGGCAGCGGAAACGTTGCGAAGCGAATGGGTCACACCGACCGGAATCAGGCCGTAGTCGCCGGCACCCACATCGAAGCTCCCCTCCGGAAGGTCGACGACGAGGCTGCCCGCGATCACATAGAAGGTCTCTTCGAACGAGTGGACATGGTGAGCAACCGCTCCGTCAGGCTCGAGTCGAGAGACCTGGAACGCCATCTGCACGGCACCATCGGACTCGTTGACAATCCGGTCCCCGGTGTAACCGTGGCTGCGTCCCTGAAACTCACTCGGCACCAGGTAGTCGTGATCCTCGAGTTTCTTGACGATGTGTCTCGACACCTGACTCCCAATCGGCTGAGCGAACAGTGACACTACACACCTGTGCCGCAACACGTATAGGCTTGGTTTCAAGTCACATGACGCCGATCGAAGGACTCAGGGAGTAAGGAATCCAGCATGGACAATGGGAACGTGGTGGTGATAGGTGGCACCGCTGGCATGGGGCTCGAAGTGGCGCGTCATTACGCAAACGAGGGCTCGCAGGTGGTGATCACGGGGCGAGACTCCGCACGGACCGCCCAGATCGCGTCGGAAATCGGCCCCAACGTGTCCGGGCTCGGATTCGACATGACCGACCCCACCGTGATCGCCCCAGCCCTCGAAGGCATTGGCCCGGTGAAGCGACTCGTGCTCTCCGCGATAGCTCGTGACAACAACATGACCAAGGAGTACAACATCGCGGCAGCGACTGAGCTGACAACGATGAAGCTGGTCAGCTACGTGGAGGTTGTGCATGCCCTCCTTCCCCAGCTCGACGACAACAGCTCCGTGGTTCTGTTCGGCGGGAGGGCCAAAGACCGGCCTTATCCGGGTTCGGTCACGGTGACCACGATCAATGGCGGGGTGAGCTCGATGATCCGGTCGTTTGCCGTCGAACTC
>JALYNX010000149.1 GCA_030772935.1 Actinomycetota bacterium
GAGTGATGGGTGTGCGAGGTGAGGTAGAGCACCCCGCTCGTCAGGTCGTCGCCCAGTTTGGAGGTGCGGGCGGCGACGATGGCGGTGAAGTTGGCCACCGAGCCACCGGAAAGCATGAGACCCGAGGCTTTCTCGCCCATTTCGAACAGAGAGGTCATCCAGGAGACGACCCCATGTTCGATGGCGCTCATCCCCGGTGCTGCTCCGGCAACTCCGGTGTAACGGTTGAGGCCGGCGGCGAGGAACTCCGCTAGGGCGGCGGTGTACAGGCCACCGTTGGGGATGTAGGAAAGATGGCCACCTGAAGGGTGGAGGACTCCGGATTGGCCCGCCACTTCGAGATCCCCGAGGATCTCGGCCAGGCTGCGGCCACCCTCGGCCGGTGGGATTGCCAGCTTGGCCGCCACCGACGGGTCCAGATCGATGCCGGAGGCGGGCATGGTTGCGGCCCGCTCATACCAATCGTCGAGATAGTGGAGGATCGCCTCGTTGAGGGCTTCACGCTCCTGCTTGTCGGGCTCAAGAGGCGTCGACATCGAGCTCAAGGTAGCCCACCCTGGTGATGTTCGTGAGATCCGCCATCTACGATGTGCCCCTCCTCAAATGCCCGGATTTCTCTTCCCACGCACCGCCGACGGACGTTCGTCGCTGATCCCGCCGCCCCCTTGGCATTACTCCGGGGAGATGATCACCGTCGAGTATCGGGCCGAGCCCGACCGTGTCGCCGCCCTGCTCCCAGAGGGTCTCACCATCAGTCAGGAGGACCCCGGAGCGGTCGCGGTGATCTGGGCGGACTGGCAGAGCTGTGGCGACGACTTCGCCGAGATCCTCGACCCGGTGCGGTCCCAGTACAAGGAGTGTTTCGTAGTCATACGTTGTGAATGGGAGGGATCGACCTGGAGCCGGTGCCCCTACATCTGGGTGGACAAGGACTTCGCAATGGTCCGCGGTTACCACCAGGGCTATCCCAAGAAGTTGGGCGAGATCTGGATGACCCGTCCGGTGGTGGTCGGCAAGGCCGGTCCCCGGTTGGAGGCCGGTGGGCGCTTCGGGGCAACGCTGTCGGCGGCCGGTCGTCGTCTTGCCGAAGCCACGGTCACCCTGCGTGAGCCGGCTCCGAGCCCGGGATTCGTCAACGGTCATGCGATGCTCCACAACCGGTGGTGGCCGGCCATCGAGTCCGACGGCGTCGATTCGATGGACGAGTTGGTGACGATGCGCGGTGTGGACGGCGAGGTGAGCGACGTCTGGTCCGGCGATGCCGAGATCGAGTTGTTCGACGCCCCCACCGAGGAGCTTTCCTTGCTCGAGCCGGTGGAGATGATTGGCGGCTACTACCACCGGGTAGGGGTCACGTGGAAGGAAGGGACCACGTTGCGGCGTATTGTTCCGACGGAGGTGGAAGGACAATGACAGCAATCCTCGAAGAACTGAAGGCCGGGGGCAAGACCGGGCTCTTCATCGGTGGGGAGTGGGTCGATGGCGCCGGCGAGATGCCGGTGGTCGACCCCGCCTCTGAGGAGGTCCTGGTTGGCGTGGGTCTGGCCGAGGCGTCACATGCCGACGATGCGGTGACGGCTGCGTTCGAGGCGTCGAACTCGTGGGCACAAACCCCGCCCCGGGAACGAGGCGAAATTCTGCGGCGGACCTTCGAGGCGATGCGGGCGCGTGAGGAGGACTTGGCCGAGCTCATCGTCCTCGAGAACGGCAAGGCCTTCCCTGATGCGTTGGGCGAGGTTCGCTATGCCGCCGAGTTCTTCCGATGGTTTTCCGAAGAGGCGTCCCGGATCTCCGGCGAGCTGCGCATCGCGCCCGGGGGGGATAAGCGGATCATGACATTCCGTCAACCGGTCGGTATATCCGTGATGGTCACCCCCTGGAACTTCCCGGCGGCGATGGCGACCAGGAAGCTGGGCCCGGCGCTGGCCGCGGGATGCACCACGATCGTCAAGCCGGCATCGGATGCGCCGCTGACCACGCTTGCCATCGTCCATCTCATGGAACAGGCGGGTCTTCCGCCAGGGGTGGTCAATGTGGTGGTGGCCCGGGGTTCGTCCGGTGTCATCGAGGGCATGCTGCGTGACCCCCGGGTCCGCAAGCTCTCCTTTACCGGGTCCACCGAGGTCGGTCAGACACTGATGAAAGTCGCTTCCGATCAGGTGCTTCGGGTGTCGATGGAATTGGGTGGCAACGCCCCGTTCTTGGTTTTCGACGACGCCGATCTGAATGCGGCGCTCGAGGGGGCGATGGTCGCCAAGATGCGCAACGCGGGGGAGGCCTGCACCGCAGCCAACCGGTTCCTGGTCCACGCCGCGGTTGCCGAGGAATTCACCTCGATGCTCGCCGGGGCGATGGGTGCGCTGAAGATGGGGCCGGGGATCGACCGCTCCAATCAAGTGGGCCCGATGATCAACGAGCGCTCCCGTGACGACATTGCGAAGTTGGTCCAGACCGCAGTCGATGACGGCGCCAACGTGGTGTTGGGGGCCTCGGTCCCTGACCGTGTCGGCTACTTCTACGCACCAACGGTGTTGAGCGGGGTGGCGGCGGATTCGGAGATCCTGCGTCAGGAGATCTTTGGCCCGGTGGCACCGGTGGTGACGTTCGAATCCGACGAAGAGGCGATCGCTCTCGCCAATGACACCGTGTACGGGCTGGCCGCCTATCTGTACAGCGGTGACCTGGCCCGCGGGCTGCGGGCCGCAGAAGCCATCGAGT
>JALYNX010000150.1 GCA_030772935.1 Actinomycetota bacterium
GCACCCAAAGCAGATGATCCATCCGACCCTGCGGGTTGAGCAGCATCGAACGCCGCACCTCCCCCGGCTCCATCACCGCAATCTCTTGTGAAAGCAGGTCGTTCAGGAACCGAATGACGTCGGGTCCCCGGAACCACACCAGGTCGGGAGGTACATCGGCGAGCAAGGCTTCGATGGAAGCCATCACACCGTCGCCAGATCACGGAGGAACGGAACTGACAAGAACACATCGACCAGCCAGCGCGAGATCGTGGTCAGACTGCCGGTGACCATGATCGCCCCGAACCCCGCCAGAAGCACACCGGACACGATGTTGATCGAGCGCAGATAGGGCTTGAGACGCACGAAGACCTTGAACAACCCGAGACCTGCCAGCAGAAACGGGATCCCCAAGCCGAGGGAGTAGGCCACCAGCAGCATGATCCCACGGGCCAGTGTGTCCTGGGTCGCCGCCGTGGCAAGGATCACGGTGAGCACCGGGCCGATGCACGGAGTCCATCCGAAGGCAAACGCCGCCCCCATCACCGGTGGCGCCCATTTGCCCAATCGTGATGGTCGAACCTCGGGGCGGTGATCCCGCTCCAGGGCACCGAGGAAGCTTCGATCGGAGACCGCCATCATCACCATGAGCACCCCGAACCCGATGATCACCAGGCCGGCGACTTGGGTGAAGACGCTCATGTTTCTCACCAGAAACTGGCCGAGACCGCTGGCTGCGGCGCCCAAGGCGGCGAAGACCAAGGTGAACCCGCCGATGAACTGGAGGATCACCCCGGTGAGGCGTCTGGTCGACACGTCGCCGGCTTCGATTTGCCCGGCCGAGTAACCCGACATCATCGACAGGTACCCGGGAAGCAACGGCAGCACACAAGGAGAGACAAAGGAGATGACCCCGGCCCCGAAGGCGACCAGGGTCTGGACGAGGAAGGCGGAAGACTCGACGTTTTCGAACACTCACGCGATATTCCCACGCCCCCACTCCCTACGCTCGGACCGTGCCTGCGTGGACACGCCGACTTCTCGATCCGCTCCTTCCCGTCGCCCGGTTCAGCATCGCCGACCGCCGCATCGTCCTAATCATGTGGACCGCCGGTGTGGTCCAAGGATTCGCTCAGGCCCAGGCAGCCAACACCCTTCCCTTCACCAGGGTGGGTCTCGGGCTCACCGAGGGCGAGATGAGCCTTCTCCTCGGTGTCGCCAGGCTCGCCGCTTTCGCCGCTCTCCCCCTCGGCTGGCTCGGTGACCATCGGGGCCGGAGACGACCTCTCCTCCTGGCGATGACACTCCTGATCGTCGGAGGTACCGCCGCCGGCCTCGTCTTCGAGGCGTGGCAGTTTGGGGTGGCACAAGCGGTGCTGCGCACGGGAACCGCAGCCATGTCAGGCCTCGCCATAGTCCTGCTCGCCGAGCAGGTGAGCGTCTCGATCCGTGCCTACTCCATCTCTTTCTACGGCGCCGCGGTCTCCTTCGGGAGTGGGCTCGCCCTGCTCACGCTGCCCCTAGCCGACGGCGGCGGCGAGAACTGGAGGATCCCCCATCTCATGATCGGGGCCGGCGCTTTGGTCCTTCCCTTTCTGGTTCGCAATGTCCCGGAGAGTCGGGTCTTCACCGATGCCCGCGACGACGGCGGTCATTGGCGCGACCTGGCGACCGGCCCCTGGGCTCGCCGGTTCTGGGTAGTGAGCCTCGTGGGATTCCTGGCCTCCGCTTTCTCCGCGGTTGGAATCGCTTTCTCAACAGAGCGAATGATTGAACAGGTGGGTCTCAGCACCGGCGACACGGTGATCATTCTCCTCCTCGGAGGCACGCTAGGAGGTGTCGGCTTCTTCGTCGGTGGGCACCTGGCGGACGCCTGGGGACGACGGAGCACCACGGTCCTCAGTCTCCTGATGGCGCTCGGAGGCGGACTTCTCCTCTACTGGACGGTCTCACTTCCTCTGATCGTGTTGGCGGTGATGGTCTCCTCGTTCGGGACCTTCGCTTTCGTCCCAGCCGGTGGCAGTCATCGCGCTGAGTTGTTCCCCACCGGGCTCAGAGCGAGTGCCACCACCGCTTCGGCCGATTTCGGGTTGGCCGGGTCGGCGTTGGGACTGATCCTCGGGGTGTTCACCATCGATCGATTCGGGGTGTCCGAGACCGTCACCGTCCTCGGGGTTGGCGTCGCCATCGCCGCCCTGCTCACGCTCGCCCTCCCCGAGACCAAGGGTCAGGACCTGACGGCGACTAATGACACTGCTCTTCGATAGCTGAAAAGGAAGACACCCGACCGGGCGACCAGCATCGCAGCGATTGCCCACCAGATCCCATCGAGGCTCTGGCCGAGCGGGGTCAACAGGATCAGGCCAATCGCGAGTACGGCGCCGGTTGCTGTCGATGCGACGATGGAACCGAGGGCAAGGAGCCCGAAGAAGATCCCGTCAGCCACGAAGAGGGGCGAGCCAACCAGCATCATCCAGGCCACAACCGGCATCGTGGCCACGACCAATGACGCAACCGTCGCCGAGTCGACCAAAGGCTTCAACACCGGGGCACCAGCCAATAGGACGCCAGCCAACACGACTCCTAGTCCCAGCCCCCAGATCAGGAGCCGTCGGCTGATCTCTCCCACCCGTTCTCTGTCCCCCGAGCCGGCCGCCGCGCCCACCATCGCCTGACCCGCGATCGCAAAGGCATCGGCGATCATCGCCGCCACCAGCCACACCTGGAGCACCACCTGGTGGGCGGCAATCGACTCGGGGCTGATCCGGGTGGCGGCCGCCGCGGCCACCGTGAAGGCGAGCAGTAGGACTCCGGTCCGGAGAGTGATCAGGACCCCGCTCCTACTAAGAGCGAGGAGGGTGGGCACCGACTCCCCCAACCCTCGGGGCCTGCGGGCTAGACGGCGCTGACGGATCAGGCGTAGGAACCAGACCGCCCCGACGACCTGGGCGATCACAGTGGCCATCGCAGCCCCTTCGACCCCCAGGTCGAGGACGAAGATGAAGACCGGGGCCAGCACGAGGTTGATGCCGTTCACACCTGCCGCAACGACCAAAGGGGTCCGCGTGTCCTGATAGCCCCGAAAGGCTCCGTGTCCCGCCACGACTATCAGCACCGCAGGTGCAGCCAGGACCCGAATCCGGAGGTAGGCCACCGCGGGGCCAGCGACCGCATCCGTGGCACCCATCACCCCGACGATCCAAGGAGCCAACAACTCGATGACCAGTGTTGCGACCACGCCCAGCACGACGGCGAGCAACAACGCGTCCCCCACCCAGCGTCGCGCCATCTCGCTGTCTCCCCTCCCCAGAGCCTGGGCAACCAACGGGGTCGTTGCGTAGGCAAGGAAGTTGAAGCCAAAGAACGCAAAGCCGAGGATCGCACTGTCGACGCCAAGGGCGGCCAGTTGCGTCACCCCGAGACGGGCCACGAACGCAGTGTCCACCAATGTGAGGAGAGGATCGATGGCGAGCGCTCCCAGGGCCGGGATCGCGAGTTTGAGGATCGACCGGTCGAGCCTCTCGGTGGTCACCGCGGCGCCTTGGCTGCCACCGCAAACCGATCGGGCCACTCACAGAGCGAGAACAGCTCACACTCCCCGCACAAAGGGCGCCGGGCGTCACAGATTTCGCGCCCGAATTGGATGACCCGCATCGAGATCCCGGACCAGGTTTCGGGAGGGAAGAGCGACATCAGGTCCTTCTCGATCTTCACCGGGTCCGACTCTGTGGTCAGCCCGAGACGCCTGGTCACCCGTCTGACATGGGTGTCGACCGCGATCGCAGGGAAGTTCCAGACCTCGGCCAGGACCACGCTCGCCGTCTTCCGGCCGACGCCGGGGAGCTTCACCAAGTCGTCGAGCACCGCGGGGACCTCTCCGCCGAACATCTCCTCAACGCCCTGGGCGAGAGCGATGATCGACTTCGTCTTCTGACGGAAGAAGCCGGTCGAATAGACGATGCGCTCCACATCCTCCGGGTCGGCCTCGGCCAGATCGGCAGGCGTCGGATACCGCTCGAAGAGGACCGGCGCCACCTTGTTGACGTTCTCGTCGGTGGTCTGGGCGGAGAGGACCGTGACCACGAGCAGGCGAAAGGCGCTGTCGTATCGCAAGGCAGTGTGGATCGTGGGATAGCGCCGGATCAGGCGATTGAGCACGGACCGGGCCTTGCCCCGCTCGGCCCTGGTGGGGATTGTCCCGTTTGCTCTGACGCCCGGCATGCCCGGCATCGTACGGTCCGGGCCCTATTGTCCCGCGCCGTGTTCAGATCCGACAGAAGCCGAGCGGTGCTGGCACTACTGGCGGCCTCCTTCGTGTTTGGGGCGACCTTCGTCGTGGTCAAGACCGCGGTCGAGGACTACCCACCGGTCGCTTTTGTCGCATGGAGGTTTCTCTTTGGCGCATTGGCCCTCGCCCTGTTCGCCTTCCCCCGGGGTCGCCAGATCTGGATCCATGGATCGATCGCAGGCTTGGCGCTGTTCAGCGGGTATGCCCTGCAGACCTCGGGGCTGACCTTCACCGGCGCCTCCAACTCTGCTCTCATCACCGGTCTCTATGTCGTGATCACACCGCTTCTGACGGCTCTATTCGCCAGGCGGCCGCCCAGCTGGTGGATCATCGGAGCGGCGTTGCTCTCCTTCGCGGGCCTGGTCCTGCTGACCGGAACCAACGACCTCGACTTCCAGCGCGGCGACCTGCTCACATTGGGATGCGCCTTCGCCTTCGCCCTCTACATCCTGGCTCTCTCCCGATTCGCCCCACTGCATCCCGTGGTCCCATTCACCACGGTGCAACTCGGGGTCACCGCGGCTCTGGCCTTCCCCATTTCCTACATCATCGAAAGCCCGGGGCTCCCACCTTCAACTGTCTGGGGTGCGTTGGCCCTGACCGCCTTTGGGGTCAGCGCCGGGGCTTACCTTCTCCAGGTCTGGGCCCAGACCATCGTCGGGGCGAGCACTACGGCCGTGGTCCTGGCTGCCGAGCCCGCCTTTGGAGTGGCCACGGCATGGGTGGTGTTGGGTGAGAGGCTGACCCTCGCCGCGTGGGGAGGGGCCTTGCTCATCCTGGTGGCGATCTTCATCGTCATCACCAAGCAGACCGACCTGGCCTCCATCGAGGCCGAAGCCGTGACTCCGGCTCACTGAGTGACTTGGTACTCCCCTGACTGGATGTGGCGAGCGAGACGCATCAGGAGCCTGATCCCCATCACTGAAC
>JALYNX010000151.1 GCA_030772935.1 Actinomycetota bacterium
GAGGCTCGACAGATCTCAGAAGTCGCGGTGAGCACCCTCGTCGATGCCATGCCTGTGGGCGGTGGTGGGGACCCGGTGCGCCTTGCCGCGATCAGCCGCGCCAGTGGGCTCCACATCGTGGCTGCGACGGGCATGCACACCGCGAAGTACTACGAGGACGACACAGCGATTCTGGAAGCCCCGGTTCAACAGCTGTCGGCGAGATTCGAGCACGATGTGGTCGAAGGCCACGACGGAGCCAGGGCCGGGGTTCTCAAGGTTGCCACTGCCGGAGAGAGCCCATCCGCTCAGGAGGGAAGACTGTTCGAGGCTGCGGCAATCACTCACTTGACGACGGCGGTGCCGATTCTCACCCATTGCGAGGACGGACTGGGCGGCTGGAACCAGGTCGAGCTGTTGGGCCGTCACGGCGTTCCCCCCGATCGGGTCGCGATCTCCCATGTGGACAAAGTGGCCGATGTGCTCTATCACCGGGATTTGGCCGAGACGGGTGTCTTCCTTTGCTATGACCAGGGTCTGCGGGCACCGATGCAGACAGTGCAACTGGTGACCGAGATGGTCGCCCTGGGGCACGGCTCGCAACTGCTCATCGGAACGGATGGGGCGCGGCGGACGCTTTGGGCAACGTTGGGCGGCGACCCCGGTCTGGCGTGGATTCACAGCGGATTTCGCCGGTTGCTCAGCGACGGCGGGCTCGCCGACAGCCAGCTGGACCAGCTTTTTGTCTCCAACCCCGCGCGTTGGCTCACGTTCTCAGAAAGGGGCTAGAGCCGTTCGGCCGCGGCGACGTCGGCGATTGTCCGAGCATTGGGGTGATGTCGCAGGTAGGTGGCCGGGAGGTGGGAACCAACCGTCCCGCGAAGTGTGGCCTCCAGGATCTCGGACTTGTGGCTCCCGGTGACGACCAGCCAAAGCTCCCTTGCTTCCATCAACTCGGCAATTCCAACAGTGATCCCCCAGCTCGGCTTGGTCGAGGCGCCATAGGCCATTGCGCCGGTTCGGGTTGCTTCCTCGAGCTCGACCACGCGGGTGACCGAGTCCCGGTTGGATCCAGGCTCGTTCATCCCGATGTGACCATTGCGGCCGAGCCCGACCACAGCCAGGTCAATGCCGCGTTCGTGAATCTGTTCCCCGTAAGCGGCAGCGGCAGATTCCGGATCAGCCGAGTCCACATCGGGAGCCTGAAAGCGAGCTTCCGGAAAATCGCGGAGGAAGCTCGATTCGCAACGGCCGGGATCCCCTGGCGGCAACCCACCGAACTCGTCGAGGAGAAAGATGGCGGGATCACCGGCGAGAGAGGTCTGCTGGTAGATGGGGCGGGTGGTGTTGCCGGTGGCGAGGCACATCCGGATATCGCCGTGGCCCGCCATCGCCTTGGTCAACCTGCTCCCGACCAGGCTGGCGAAGTCATCGTCGGCGAGGACTTCGACCTCGATGCTCAATCCGAGCTCACGACGTCGAACACGGAACCGGTGTCCTTGTCGCTGAGCATCAGCTTGCGCCGACCGTCCGGAAGCAGCTCTTCCTTCACGATCGCATGTCCCTCGTGTGTCTTCACCGTCTTGGAGATCCGCTCGGTCTTGCCTCCCCGCCATTCCATCTCCACCGGCTCCCACTGACGTGTCTCCGCCGAGCGGTAGGCCGCATCCATCACTGCGTTGACCACGTAGCCGTCGTAGAACGTCTCACGGGGCTCGGTCCCAAGGTCCATCGAATCGAACATGTCGTTGAACATCGCGGTGTAGCCGAGCTCTCCGATCTCGTCGCCGACCGGGAATAGCCAGCCCTCGGTGGATTCGAGCTTCTCGGCCACATACCCGCCACCGCCCCCGGTCGTGTACATCTCGTATCCGGTTCGCAGAAAATGGTTGAGCCAGATAGTGCCTTCGGTTCCGGCGACCTCGTCGCGGAGGTCCATGCCTCCCCGGAAGGTCCAGCTCACCTCGAGTTGGCCGAGGGCGCCGGATTCGAAGCGAATGAGGACCACGGCGTTGTCCTCGGCGGCGATCGGGTGCACCAGGGTGTCAGCCCACGCCATGACCTCGACCGGGCGGTTCCCTTTGCCGGCGAAGCATCGGATGATCTCGATGCAATGACATCCGAGGTCGACGATTGCACCCCCGCCGGCCTGCTCCTTGTCCCAGAACCATGCACTGTGCGGCCCGGGATGGGTCTCCCTCGAGCGAACCCAAGTGACGTCTCCTATGGCGCCCGAGGCCACGGATTCGACGGCCTTTGCGGTCTTCGGCGTATAGACGAGGTCCTCTAGATATCCGGCGAACACCCCCGCCGATTCCACCTTGTCGAGGATTCGCCTGGCCTCGGCTGCGTCTCGGGCCAGGGGCTTGGTGCAGAGAATGGCCTTGCCGGCGTCTGCGGCGATTGCGATCGACTCCTCGTGGAGGAAGTTGGGCAGCCCAATGACCACCACATCGATATCGGGATGGTTGATTGCGGCCTCGATCGATGTGGTGTGCTCGCGGATTCCCCACCGTTCGGAAAAGGCCTTGCCACGCTCCTCAGACCTGGAATACACGACCGAGACCTGATCGCGCCCGCGGGGCCCGTGAAGGGTCTTGGTGTAGAAG
>JALYNX010000152.1 GCA_030772935.1 Actinomycetota bacterium
GGGCGATGTGTCCCCGGGGGTTGGCCTTGAGAGCTTCCGCGGTCCGTTCCAGGGTGGCTTCATCGGCGCTGGATCCGATCACGATCCCGTATCCGCCGGCTTCGCCGACAGGTTTGACCACAAGCTGGTCGATCCGACCAAGGATCAACTCGAGCTGATCGGGCTCCCAGGGGAGGTAGGTGGTCACATTGGGGAGGATCGGCTTCTCCCCCAGGTAGTACTCGATGAGCGCCGGCACGAAGGGATAGACACCCTTGTCGTCGGCCACCCCGTTCCCGATGGCGTTGGCGATGGTGACGTTCCCGGCCCGGGCGGCACCCAGGAGCCCCGGGACCCCCAACAAGCTGTCCTGCCGGAACACAACCGGGTCCAAGAACTCGTCGCCGATCCGGCGGTAGATGACGTCGGCCCGCTTCAGTCCGCGCGTGGTCCGCATGTAGGCGATGTGGTCGTCGACCAACAGGTCGCGCCCCTCCACCAACTCCACCCCCATCTGTCGGGCGAGGAAGGAATGCTCGAAGTAGGCCGAGTTGGCGACCCCGGGGGTGAGCACCCCGATCGTCGGGTGGTCGACGGACGGCGGGGCGATCGAGCGCAGTGCCCGGGCCAGTGAGGCGCCGTAATGGTCGACCGGTCTAATGGCATGACGGGAGAAGGCCCCGGGCAAGATCCGGGTCATGGCCACCCGGTTCTCGAGGACATAGGAGATGCCACTCGGCACCCGCAGGTTGTCTTCGAGGACCCGGTATTCGCCCTCGCCGTCGCGGACGATGTCGATCCCGGCAACGACACAGCGGGCGCCTTTGGGAGCGGGAACGCCGTAGGCCTCCCGAACGTAGCCGTCCGACGACTCGACCACCCAGCGGGGGATCACCTCATCCTGGAGTGCCGCTTGCTCACCGAAATAGAGGTCGTCGAGAAACCGGTTGAGGGCGGTGACACGCTGGATCAGACCGGACTCGATGTGGGCCCACTCAGCGGCCGGGATGATCCGGGGCACCAGATCCATGGGCCAGGTCCGATCCTGTTCCTCACCACTTATCCCGAATGTGATCCCGAGTGTTTGGAAGAACGAATCGAGGAGCCCGAAACGGTCGGCCATGTCTTCGTCGCCCAGAGATCCGAGCCGCTCCATCAGCTGGCGGTAGTGGGGTCGCACCCCGTCAGGTCCGTAGACCTCGTCGAATCTCATGGATGGAGTGTATTGAGGCTCGACTCCGCCTCAGGTGGCCGGAGGGCTCAGCCTTGATTGAGGGAACGCCAGGAAACTCAAGAGCAGACCGACCGCGCCGGCGAGGAATGGTGCTCCGAGATACATGTGCACCGACCAGCCGACACCCTCCCTCCACACCGCAATCGCCAACAGGTAGAGCGCATACCAAATGGCCGGGACAAAGAAGGCCAGCAGTCGAATCGCTCTGGGGTTCTCCGGGGAAGGCTTGGACCACACGGCAATCAGATCGCCGGCGAGCCCGGCCGCGAAGGCGACGGCGATGTACCAGTGGTTGTCGCTGATAACGGTCATCAGCGCACCGCTCACCCCAATGAGGAAAGTGAGGGCTCCGAACGGCAATCCGCCGTGGCGGAGCACGAGAAGGAGAAAGCCGGCGATCAGGGCCGCCTGAATCAACAACGCGGTGACCCCCAATGCCTGTCTCACATACGGATCAAGCCAAGATGGGGTGTGCCCGGACTCATTGGTGGCGATGGTCAGCCCGTCGCCTGACCAACTGGAACCCGCCCACGCCTCATGACCTCCGGGATGGGCAGTGAGATTGCGCACTCCTGTCCCGTCGGCCTCCATCACGTAGAGGTCGGTCTCGCCACCCCGGTCACTGGCGAACGCAATCTGAGTGCCGTCCGGCGACCACTCCGGGGCGGCGTCGAAAGCATCCTCACGGGTGAGGGTGACCTGACCCGTGCCGTCAGGGCGGATCAGTGCAATGTCTGGGGTGCCGCCCTCATCGGTGTCGAAGGCAATCCACTCACCATCCGGCGACCACGCGGGGCCGGCCTCGGCCCCGGGTGAGTTGGTGAGCGAAACCGGCTCACCACCCGTCGCCGGAATCACATACAGGTCTGGATCTCCGTCCCGGTCCGAGGTGAATGCGATGCTCGTCCCATCGGGCGACCAGGCCGGGCCCCAGTCGGTGGCCTCGTGGTCGGTCAATCGCATCGCCTCGCCACCCTGTGCAGGGATCACGAAGATCTCGGTGTTGCCGTCGACATCGCCGTTGAAGGCGATTTGGGAGCCGTCCGGTGACCAGTCGGCATGGTGGAAGAGCGCGGCGTCCTCGCGGATGACCTCTTGGTTGGAGCCGTCGGCATCCATCACCACCAGGCGGCCGACATCGTCAGTCACCACCGTGACGACGATTCGACCCTCTGGCGAGTAGTCGGGCATCCACACCTGCTCCGACCCTTCGATCGGAATCCGTGTCTGATGCCCATTCTCGACCGAAACCAGAAGGAGAAACGACCGTCCGGCATCGGCGCCCTCCACCTTCTCGGGCCAGGTGTCGATCGCCGGATGGGCGTATTCGGTGAATGCCCCGAGGATCGCCAGACCCATCGTGAGACCGCCCACCCAAGGCAGCCATCCGGGGAAAGCGGTCGGCTGTCCCTTGGCCCAAGCCGAGCGGACCGGCCCGAAGACCATCATGATCCCGCTGGTCGCAAGCGCCAGATGAGTCGGGCTGAGGAGGGCATCGATGTCGGCCTCGATTCCGAAGATCTCGTGCCACAGCAGGTCGCCGACACCAGCTGCCAGGAACAACCCTGCCCCGATCAGGGAAAGCCCGTAACCAGGGGGCAAAGACTCCGAGGGCCGTGCTCCACCGCGTCGGGCCTTGAGAGCGAGCCCGAGCAGCACGCCGCCAAACAGGCCGGCGGATGCGTAGAGCAGCCCATGCCATGGCGTGAAGAAGGTGTCGTCGACACGTCCATGGGAATGTGCCCACAGGTCGATGAAGAACCCCCCGACCAGCAGGACAGAGAAGGCGCCCATAACCACGTCGAGCCGACTGGGGTTGGGCTCAGTCGTCGCCGCGACTGAGGCTGACTCAGAGATCGAACCGCCCACCGCCGAATTGTACGGAGCGAGCCGACTCACCGCATCGAGCGTCCGGTTCGAAGGTGTTCAAACAGGTTCTGACATCACGTACGCTCACCTCGAGTGACCACGAGCCCGACATGGTGAGCCAGGACCTGCCCCAGATCCTCGATGCGGCCCAGGTGGCCGAGCTCTTGGGCATGAACGTCCAGATGGTGCGGCGCTACGCCCGGGAGGGACGGTTGCCGGCCTACAAACTGCCGGGGGGGCGTACCTTCAAGTTCTTCCGGGACGAGATCTTCGACTTCGTCCGCTCCCACCCGGTGATCGCCGACCTCGACGCTGAGATCGGTTCGTAGACAGGTCAGATCAGGCAGCGATGCCTAGGCGTCCAGCGCTAGGGCCTGGTTGATGTAATAGACCAACGCCTCTTCGGGCACTTCATCCGCGGCTTTGAGCTTGATGTGCTTGGAGACGTGGCCCACGCCCCGAAGCAGGCCGTATTCGTCCTCGAATTCCGCACCCCTGGAGAAGGCGAAGGTGATGTCGTTCTTGGTGTGGCTGATCACCGCCAGCCCTCGGTTGCCCTTGTAGTTGGGTATCCCGTAACTCATGAAC
>JALYNX010000153.1 GCA_030772935.1 Actinomycetota bacterium
CCTCGGGTTGATCCTGGCCCGGAACCGCCAACTATCCGGGTTGTTGCAGGTCGCCGCGGGCGTGGCGTTCCTCATCGAGGCATGCCAGGTCGGAGGCTGGATCCCAGCCATCTCGGCGACCATCGCCCTCGGCGGGGTGTCGGGTGAGATGTTGTTGGGGCACTGGTATCTCGTGGACCCCAGGCTTCCGAGGTGGGCGTTGCGGTCTCTCGCCGGGGCTGGGATCGTCGGGTTGGTCGCCGACAGTGCGGTCCTGACGACGGTCGGCCTCCCGAGCGGGGGTGGCACCGTCGCCTTCCTTGTGCTGATGGCAACTTCGATAATCCTCATGGGCGCGGTGCTCGCATCGCTTCGCTATCCGGCGTATGCCGGCGTCATGGCCGCCACGGGCCTGTCATATTTGGCGGTGCTGACCACACTCGGGGGAGTTTTCCTGGGCCGGGTGCTGGTGGCCGGGGTTGGACTTTTCACAAACTGAACAGGAGTCTTTGTGCAGATCAAGATTGCCGCGCCACACGTGGACCTGACCGGGGCCACGCTGATAGCCGGTGTGATGACCGACTTGGTGCCGGTCCCCGGTAGTGAAACCGCGTTTTTCGCCGTGGATTCGGTCCTCCTCGATCTGGCCAAGTTCGAGGGCAAGACCGGCCAGATCCTTGCGCTTCCCCACGAATCCGCCGCCGTGCTTCTCCTGGTCGGGTTGGGTGACGAGGCAAGCTTCGAATCGCTTCGGTCCGCCGTGGGAAACGGCATCCGCGCGGTCAAGACCGTACGCGCGGTGACCACTCTGAACCAGGTGCCGATCGAAGCCGCAACCCGCGCCGTGGTGGAGGGTTTGCTCCTCGGGGGTTACGAATACCGCCAGTACAAGACGAGTGGCGAGGGAGCGGTGGTCGAAATCGTCGAACTGATCGAGGGAAATGAAGCCGAGATCGCCGAGGCCATGATCGGAGCCGAAGTCACCACGATGGCGCGCGATTGGGTCAACACCCCGGCGTTGGACATGTCACCCGAAACCCTGGCGGCAAGGATCACCTCTGCCGCCGGAGACGCTGGTGTCGGTTACGAGATCTGGGACCTGGCCCGAATTCAGGACGAGGGTCTCGGGGCGCTGCTGGGAGTGGCTGCCGGCTCCGACCGAGACCCGAGCTTGGTGGTGCTCGAATACCAACCGGAGAAGCCGAGGAGTCATCTCGGGTTGGTCGGGAAGGGGATCACCTTCGACACCGGTGGTCTCTCCATCAAAGCCGCTCCGTTCATGGAGGAGATGAAAGACGATATGTCCGGAGCCGCGGTCGTTGCGGCGGCCACGATCGGAATCGCCCGGCTCGAGCTCCCGATTCGAGTCACGGCAGTGATTCCGATCACGGACAACGCAGTCGGCGGCAACGCGACGCGTCCCGGTGACGTGCTCCGGCCGATCTTCGGGCCAACCATCGAGGTGCTGAACACCGATGCGGAGGGGCGTCTCATCCTGGCTGACGGCCTCGGTGTCATGCGTCGCTATGAGCCCGACCTGGTCGTCGACGTCGCAACACTCACTGGTGCGGCCCGGGTTGCGCTCGGGGATCGAATTGCCGCGGTCTTCGGTTCGGAGTCCGACGTGGCAGCCCAGGTGCTCAGGGCCGCCTCGCGGGCTGGGGAGGATTTCTGGGAGTTACCACTGTTCACCGAGTATCGAAAGCAGCTCGACTCCGACATCGCCGACATCAAGAACATCACCGCGAGTCGCTACGGCGGCGCCATCGCGGCCGCGGTCTTCCTCGCCGAGTACGCCGGCGACGGTCACTGGGCACATCTCGACATCGCCGGCCCGGCCCGAGCACGCGAAACCATGGGCGAACAGGTCAAGGGTGCGTCCGGTTTCGGGGCTCGGACCCTCATCGAGCTAGCAAAAGCCATGGAGGAGTCGGTGTAGGGCTTCGGTGAATACCTAGCATCCACTCTTGTGCGAAGCCGGTTCCTGATCTCATCGAGTGTCACCGACCTGGCCGCCTACGCCGTGGCGGCCGTGCTCGCTTCACAACTCGTCTACACCACCTGGTTCCCCTGGAATTCCCTCCTGGGAAATCAAGTCTTGCCCATGCTCGGAGTCCAGATAGCGGCGATGACCACCATGTCGATCGCTACCGCCAGGATGTCAGGACATGGCGTGCCCCGACCCACTTATGGGCGCATGTTCGCCATTTTCATGGGCACGACGGCCCTCACCGCCCTCTTCCTGGTGTTGTTTCGCGAGGCCTACTACTCCCGACGATTCCTGATCTACACCGCGGTGGGATGGCTGGTCCTGGCCACTGCCCATCGGATCGTGCGACGTCGTCGTCCCTGGACGGAGCGGATCGGCTTGATAACAGGTGAGAAACAACTCGCCGAGGACCTCGTCGGATCGCCCCATGCCGAAGTGGTGTGGGTCCTCAACCCGTCCTTCGACGGCTCTATCGAGCTCCCGGATCGCAATGTCACCCTCGCCATCGACCTGAGGGCCACTCTGTCCGAGCGAGTGGCTCAGTTCCTCTCGTCCTGCGACGTGGCGGGATACACCATCCGTCCCCTCACGTCGATCTATGAAGAGCACACCGGAAGGGTGCCCCTTGTCCACCTCGCCGAAGGCTGGGAGATCTCAGCACCGCTGTTGGCGGTGGCACCTTGGCTGCCGGGGAAGCGGGTCTTCGACGTGGCGACGACTGCGATCACAGCGCCGTTGTGGTTGGCGCTCGGGCTCCTGGTGGGGATCTACGTGAAGCTTGCTTCACCCGGCCCGGCAATCTTCAGACAGGAACGAGTTGGGAAAGGGGGCACCCCATTCACCATCGTCAAATTCCGGACCATGATCCTCGACGCCGAGAAGGACGGACCTCGCTTCGCCACCGAGGACGACGAACGATTGATCATGGGGGGTCGTTTCTTGCGCAAGTCGCGTCTCGATGAGATCCCCCAATTGTGGAACGTCCTCACCGGGGAGATGAGTCTCGTCGGTCCTCGGGCGGAACAGGTTCCATTTGCGGAGACCTTCCGCCAGAAGATCCCGTTTTACGAGCACCGCCATCTGGTGCGTCCCGGGATCACCGGCTGGGCTCAGGTCAACTACCGATATGCCGATGATCAAGCGGACACCATCGAGAAGTTGACCTATGACCTCTACTACATCAAGCACATGTCCCCTGTGATGGACATCAGCGTGCTCTGGAAGAGCGTGTGGACGGTCCTCACCGGGGCCGGTGCCCGGTGAGCGGCGCGGTGATCGAGGCAGAACGCAGGGGATTCCGGGCGCCGGGAACCACCTTCATGGTCGCCGGAGGCCTGATCGGAGCCGTCGGCGCCTTCGCCTTCCAGGCCTACGGTGGCCGCGAGCTGGGGACCAGGGCGTTTGCACCGATCGCCCAGCTTTGGACCGTGTTCTTCATTCTGGCCACGGTGCTCCTGGTCCCAGTCGAGCAGTACGTCACTCGTGAGGTGGCCTCGGGGCGGAAAGTGATCCCCGTGGATCTCAAGCCGGCCGCGGCGATCGCAGCCGTCGGATCGGTCCTAGGTGGTGGGTATGTGCTGTTGACGTTGGACCGCTTCTTCGACGGAAGCTGGCACTACGCCCTTCAAATAATCCTGATGATGGTCGGATACTCCCTCCTCTTCGTGGGCAAAGGGGTGCTTGCCGGACGACGACGGTTCAGCGGCGTGGGTTGGATCCTGATCGTCGAAACCGTGGCCCGCCTCGTCGCAGGTGTGGTTGCGATCCAGTTGGTGGCGACCGCCGAGTCCCTGGGTTGGGCGATGGTGCTCGGGGGGTTTTCGGTACTTGGTCTGAGGTGGTGGAGACACGACACCGGCCAACTGCAGCCCCCGGCCACCGGCCCGTTGGCTTTTCTCGGAGGGTACGTCGGCGGTACTGCCTCCTCCCAGGTGTTGCTCGGCGCGGCACCTCTGGCGGTGGCGGCTTTGGGGGGCGACCCGGTGATGGTCTCGGTTGTCTTCGTGACCTTCACCTTGTACCGCGCACCCTTGACCTTGATCTTCGCCCTTCAAGGCAGGGTGCTTCCTTACCTCGTCGGGCTGGCCGGGGCAGATGACCGTCATCGACTGGGCCGGATTGCCCGGACGGTTGTGATCGGTGGGGCGGGCCTGGCGGTGCTCGGTGGCATCGTCGGGTGGTTGGTTGGCCCTGATGTGGTCATCTTGCTCTTCGGCGAGGAGTTTGCCCCCTCGTCAACGGTTGCCATGTTCGCCGCCGCTGGAGTGATGGCGGCAGCCGCCGCACAAATTGCAGGTCAGGTGCTGGTGGCCGAGGCGCGCACGTCCCGGCTCAGTGCCGCCTGGTTTGGCGGGCTCCTCGCCGGCGTGGTGGCGTTACTGGTCCTCGGCGGACAGGCGGACGTCCGGGTGGCGATTGCCTTCGCCATCGGTGAGGTGGTCGCCCTGATCCTGATGGCCGGGCTCGCGGTGAGGAGATAGCCTCAGCCAACGGCTGTGGTCGGCGGCGAGGCTCGGCGGGAAGCGCCAGCGAAGGGTCTTGGGCACCGGCGGGACGTGATCCAGCACCACGAGACCGCCAGTGTCGGCTTTGACCAAACCGGTGCGGATCAGAGTCGGAAGGTACCTGGGTAGCCGCACTCCCTCCCCCTTTTCCGCCGCTCGCACCAAGCGGAGCAGCTCAGCGACTGCGGCAGATCCGATGGCGGCTACCCAGAACCTGCGGACATAGGGATCGGTTGGCCTGAACTTCGCTGATGACATCTCGAGACGCACCGGAACCAACGGCCTGACCCGTGCGGTTGGTCGAACCGAAGTACCCGAGAGCCCTGCTGCGAAAGGCTGCGGATGCGGAGGACGTGCATCACGACCGTTCCCGGGTAGTTCGGTTCTCATATGTCGAGTTCTACTAGCGAACGGCAACTATCGTCAAGAGCCGTTAGGGATGATCGCGAAAGAAACCCGTAGTGCGTTTGGCCGTTTTGCGCATGGCGTCTTGCGCATGGCGTCTGGCGTCTTGCGCTACGGCCCCAGTTGGCCCACGGACACCGTCAGCTGCACTGTGCCTTCGAGGGGTTGACCAGGTGGCGGGTTGGTGCTGACGATCCGGTCTACCTGTGACGAATCGGTGACAGCCACCTTCTGGGTGACCAAGCTCAGCTTGACCCC
>JALYNX010000154.1 GCA_030772935.1 Actinomycetota bacterium
GGCCTCCGTAGAACAAGTTCTGCCACTGCTTGACCATGCCGTAGCCGCCGTTGTTGAACACCGCGACCTTGACCGGGATGTTCTCGGTCGAGGCGGTGATCAGTTCCTGGCATGTCATCTGGAAGCAGCCGTCACCGTCGAGGGCGTAGACCAGGTCGTCGGGCCGCGCCGCTTTCGCCCCGATGGCCGCCGGGACCGCAAAACCCATTGTCCCCAGTCCTCCGGAGTTGACCCAGGAACGGGGCTTGGTGAACCCCCAGAACTGTGAAGCCCACATCTGATGCTGGCCGACACCGGCGGCAATGACCGCCTCGCCGCCAACTGCGGCATGGAGTCGCTCGATGAAATGCTGGACCTTGATTGGACCATCAGGCTGCTGGTCGTAGGCGAGGGGATGACTCTGCTGCCAGGCCCCGATCTGGGAGAGCCACTCAGTGCGAGGAGGAGACTGATCCGGGTCACGACGGGCGGTCAGCTCGCTGAGGAGATGTTTGAGGACCGAGCGAGCATCACCGACGATCGGGACGTCTGCCTTCCGCACCTTTCCGATCTCGGCAGGGTCGACATCGATGTGGATCACCTTGGCATTGGGAGCGAATGCCGAAGGGTCACCGGTGACCCGGTCGTCGAACCGGGCACCCAGGCTCACCAGCACGTCCGACTTCTGGATCGCGGTGGTGGCCGTGTACAGACCATGCATCCCGGGCATGCCCAGGGCCAGGGGATGGTCGTCGGGGAAGGCGCCCCGGGCCATGAGAGTGGTCACCACCGGCGCGTTGGCGGCCTCGGCGAACGCCATGAGCTCGGCTGCCGCTCCCGCCTTGATAACGCCCCCGCCGACGTAGAGAACCGGGCGCTCGGCATTTTCGATGAGGTCGATCGCTGCCTTGATCTGGACCGGATGACCAGTGGTCGTGGGTTTGTAACCCGGCAGCTTCATGTTCACTGGCTCGTGCCAGGTCGTCAGCTGATTGAGGATGTCCTTGGGGAGGTCGACGAGGACGGGCCCCGGCCGACCGGTCGAGGCGATGTGAAAGGCCTGATGGACGATGTCGGGGATCTCATCGGCATCTGTCACCAGATAGGAATGTTTCGTGCAGTGCATCGCCAGACCGGTGGTGTACGCCTCCTGGAAGGCATCACTGCCGATGGCGCTGGTGGGCACCTGACCGGTTATTGCCACCAGCGGAGTCGAGTCCATCAAGGCGTTCTGGAGCGGGGTGATCAGGTTGGTTGCGCCCGGCCCCGAAGTGGCCATGACCACACCGACCCGGCCGCTGGCCTGGGCGAAGCCTTCTGCCATATGCCCGGCACCCTGTTCGTGTCTCGCCAGGACATGACGGATCGGGCTATCGATCAACGGGTCGTAGGCGGGGAGGATCGCGCCGCCAGGGACCCCGAAGACGAGGTCAACCCCCTCGTGCTCGAGGCTTCGCATCAGTGAGTGGGATCCGGTGAACGGTTTTTCAGTCATGATCTTTCAACAAAAAACCCTCCGGTGGGAGGGTAGAGCGCACGCAAATGACGGCGCGCGCTACTCGATAAGCAGTACTACGGCGGTCGGCGATGCGGTCTTCATGTGCCTCACGAGTAAACACCCTGGTCAGCGAGATGTCAAGATCTCCCAACTCCAATCGGTCCCAGGGGGGTCTGGCTTGAGGTTGAATGCCCCGATGTACGGAATCGTGGAGCTCGGGGGTACCAAGAGCCTGGCTGGCTTCGGCACGACAGCCGACGATATCAGCGACGTTTTACGAGTCCCGACCACCGAGCCCGGGGAGACGCTGAGCCTGCTCGTAGGGCATCTTCAGCAAAGACGAGAGGAACTGACCGGGCTCGGAATCGTGTCGTTCGGGCCTCTGGAACTGCGCTCAGGCCATGCGAGCTTTGGGCAGATCACCAACACCACCAAACCGGGATGGTCCAACACCTCGGTGCTCTCACCATTCCAGGAAGCATTCGATGTGGGGGTGGGTCTCGAGACCGACGTCAACGGCGCCGCATTGGGCGAGGGGAGGTGGGGGGCTGCCGTCGGATCGGAGAACTTCACGTATCTGACCGTAGGCACCGGCATCGGCGGCGGCGCGGTGTCTCACGGCCGTCTCGTACGAGCTCTAGTGCATCCCGAGATGGGCCATGTCGTGGTCAGC
>JALYNX010000155.1 GCA_030772935.1 Actinomycetota bacterium
GGTTCCGGTAAAACGACCTGCCTGCGCATGATCGCCGGCTTTGAACTCCCTACTTCCGGTCGCATCCTCCTTCACGGCGATGATGTCTCGGGCCTGCCGCCGTATGACCGGGATGTGAACACGGTCTTCCAGGACTACGCCCTGTTCCCCCATATGACCGTGGCGGCCAATGTCGCGTATGGGCTGCCCAGAGGAGACCGCAGACGACGGGTGGCTTCGGTCCTCGAGCTGGTCGGCCTCACCGGGCTGGAGAGTCGGATGCCCAACGAGCTCTCTGGAGGACAGCAGCAGAGAGTGGCCCTGGCGCGGGCCCTGGCGCCCCAGCCAGAGGTGATCCTCCTCGACGAGCCGTTCTCCAACCTCGATGCCAGTCTTCGAGATCGGGTGCAACGCGAATTGCGAACAATTCTCACCGAAGCCAGGACCACCGCTGTCTTCGTAACCCACGACCAAGAGGAGGCTCTGGCGACGTCCGACATCGTCGCGGTCATGAAGGACGGCAAGATCCTCCAGGCGGATACCCCCGCCGAGCTCTACTCCAATCCGACCGACCCTTGGGTGGCCGAGTTCCTAGGCGACGCCGACGTCATCGACTCGGTTGCCAGGAATGGCCGGGTCGACACGCTGGTCGGGGGGTTCGACACAGACCTCAACGGCAGGGTTTCGGTGATCATCCGCCCTGAGAACATCCAGATCTCCCTCGGCGAGACGCCAAACGCGGTAGTGGCCGGAAGCGAATTCTTCGGTCACGACCAACTGGTGACCCTGGCCCTGGAAGGAGGGACCAGGGTGCGGGCTCGTCTCGGCCCGCGACCGATTTACAGAGTGGGCGACTCCTGCCGGGTCCGCGCCACCGATGCCAGAGTCTTTCTCAGGTAATGGACTCCTCCCTCTCTCTTCTCGCGGCCCTGGCCGCTACCTGGTTCGCCGCCGACCTCTGGGTGGACTATCGGCGACGGCCCCGACCCCACATCGCGGCCTATGGCATCGGGATGACCATGTTTGCCATCGCAACCTGGTCGTTCTCCGTGGGGCTCATCTATGGCTGGACCGGACCCGGATACCGGACCTTCTACCTGTTCGGGGCGATCCTCAACATCCCGTTCCTCGCCCTGGGCTCGATGTTCCTGGTGGTCGGCAGACGATCCGGGCATGTCATGGCGATCCTGCTGGGGGCCTTCACAGCCATCTCAACCACTCTCACCACGACGGTGCCCTTCGCCAATGCCGTGCCCGAGACCGGCGTCCCCCATGATGTGTTCGCCGACGGGTTCGGGCCCAAGCTGTTTGCCATCATCGGGGGTGCGGCCGGGACGACGATCCTGGTCGCCCTGGCTCTGGTCAGTGTGATCCGGTTCTGGAAGAAGAACCGCGGCATCGTCTGGGGGAATCTCCTCATCGTCGGCGGCACGTTGGCCGCAGCCTCCGGTGGCACCGGGCTCGCCCTCGGTGAGAGCAGTGCTTTTGCTGTGTCCTTGCTGGCTGCCGTCACCCTGATCTGGGCTGGATACAAGGTCGCGTCCGGAGGACGTGGGGTCAGCCGCCCCCAAACCGCGGCCTCAGCCCCCGATGTAGCTCATCTCGACGCGGGATCCGATGCTGACGGTCTGTGAGGATCGGATCTCGGAGTAACGATCGGTTCGCTTGGACCAAACCGCATCAACGATGGCGCCCAGGTCCTCCCCGCTTCGCAGGGCATCGCGCAGGTTGGTCCCGGCGGTTGCGAACAGACAGGTGTAGAGCGTCCCTTCGGCGGAGATCCGGGCCCGGGTGCACGATCCACAGAAGGGCTGGGTGACCGAGGCGATGACCCCGACCTCGCCCTGTCCGTCGAGGTAGCGGAAACGGTTGGCCACCTCGCCCGGGTAGTTGGGAGGGATCGCCTCGAGGGGATAGACCTCATTGATCGAAGAGATCATCTCCTCTGCGGGCACCACGTCGTCGAGCCGCCAGCCGTTGGTGCTGCCCACGTCCATGTATTCGATGAAGCGGACGATGTGACCGGTACCCCGGAAGTGACCGGCCATTTCGAGCACCGCATGGTCGTTGATCCCGCGCTGCACTACGGCGTTGATCTTGATCGGGCCCAGGCCGGCCTCGGCCGCTGCGTCTATCCCCTCCAATACTGCTCCAACCGGGAATCCGACATCGTTCATCCTCTGAAACGTGGGGTCGTCCAGGGCGTCGAGGCTGACGGTGACGCGGTCCAGGCCGGCCGCCGCCAGTCCTTGGGCCTTCCTGACCAACAGCGAGGCATTGGTGGTCAGCGTCAGGTCCTGCACCCCGTCCACCGAGCGAACCATCCCGATCAGCTTCTCGATTCCTTTGCGCAGCAGCGGCTCGCCACCGGTGATCCTGATCTTCTCCACCCCTCGCTCGACAAAGACTCGAGCGATGACCGTCATCTCGTCAAATGTGAGCAGAAGGTCACGGGGCAGGAATTCGTGGTCCTTCCCGAAGATCTCCTTTGGCATGCAATACGTGCAACGGAAGTTGCAGCGGTCAGTGACCGAGATCCTCAGATCGCGCATCGGGCGCCGATAGACGTCGGTCAGCAGGGCGGTCATCCGGGCCAAGGTTATTGGAACGGCTGGCCTTGCGGAGCCTGACCGAGCCTCTGGCTAGCGTCGTTAGCCGGCGTGATACTCCAGGCTTTCCTAGAAATCGATCCCGCGTCGGTGATCGCACCGGTGAATCCGAGGACATTCGGATCCTTCGTGGAGCACATGGGGCGGTGCGTCTACACCGGGATCAGCGAGCCCGGACATCCGACTGCAGATGAGGACGGTCTCCGCGGTGACGTACTCGAATTGGTCAGGGAGATGGGTGTCACCGTGGTCCGCTACCCCGGCGGGAACTTCGTGTCCGGTTACCGCTGGGAGGACGGCGTCGGACCCGTCAAGGACCGCCCGGTCCGACTGGATCCGGCGTGGAGGACCATAGAGCCCAACACCTTCGGTCTCGACGAGTTCTCCACCTGGGCCGACAAGGCCGGAGTGGAGATAATGCTTGCCCTCAACCTTGGTACCCGGGGTGTCCAGGAAGCCGTCGACTTGATCGAATACTGCAATCACGGCTCAGGAAGTCCTTTCTCCGAGCTCCGCCGGAGCCACGGCCGCGAACGCCCGTATGCGGTTCGCACCTGGTGTCTTGGCAACGAGATGGACGGGCCGTGGCAACTCGGGCATAAGACGGCCGATGACTACGGGCGCCTCGCATCTGAGACGGCGACGGCAATGCGAATAGTCGACCCTGGGGTCGAGCTCGTGGTGTGTGGAAGCTCGGGGTTTTCGATGCCGACTTTTGGCGATTGGGAGCAACGCGTGCTCGAACACACCTACGAGCAGATCAACCTCATCTCGGCCCACGCTTACTACGACCCGGAGGACTCCGATTTGGAGAGCTTCATGGCGTCGGCGGTTGACATGGATCGGTACATACAGAAGGTGGCCTCGATCTCAGACCGGGTCGGGGCCAAGAAGCGGTCACGAAAGCGAATCGACATCTCCTTCGACGAATGGAACGTCTGGTACATGAGTCGGATGGACCCGACGGCGGAGTGGGACCGAGCGCCTCGGCTGGCCGAGGATTTGTACAACGTGGCGGACGCCGTAGTGGTGGGCTCGCTCCTCATGACGCTGTTACGCAACAACGACCGGGTGGCGGTCGCTTGCCAGGCACAATTGGTGAACGCCATCTCCGCGATTCGCACCGAACCTGAAGGCCCGGCATGGCGCCAATCGATCTTTCATCCTTTCGCCCTGACCTCGAGACACGCCAGAGGCGAAGTTCTCGCCGCCCTCCCGGTCGGCCCCAGCTACGAGAGCGGTCGGTATGGGAAGGTCCCTGTGGTGGACTCGCTCTCCACCCACGATCGGGAAACGGGGAGTCTGAGCGTCTTCTCTGTCAATCGCTCCATCCACGATCGGGTGGAGCTCGCCATCGACCTCCGAGCTTTCCCCGGTTACGAGGTTGCGGAGTGTCAGGTCCTGGCTGATGAAGACCTTCACGCAACCAACACTCAGCTCGAGCCCGACCGAATCGAGCCGAGGAAGGCTGAGATCGAGTTCCGCCAAGGGCGGGCCGAGGTCACCCTGCCGCCGATTTCGTGGAGCCTCCTCCGGCTGGTGCGGACTCCCTAACTCCCCGGATCCCGCCACCAAGAATCCTCCGGCTTTCCGCCGCATGACGGGGTGGTTTCCATTTAGTGTTGAAAACGTTGTCGATATCGTTATCGACCAGGACGACCCTGAGGAGACTTGGCGTGCGAGCAACGATCGGAGACGTGGCAGCCCAGGCCGGTGTTTCCATTGCGACCGTCTCCAGAGTGGTGAATGGTCGCTACGGGGTGGCGCCGGGCACTTCCTCCCGGGTCCAGGCGGTGATCGCGGACCTTGGATACGAGTCGAGCCTGGTAGCGAGGAGCCTCCGCAGTCGTCGTACCAACGTCATCGGGATCATCGTCGCCGACCTCGAACCGTTCAGCGCCGAGTTACTGAAGGGAGCGGCTCGGGCCATCCGGGGCACCGGGTATGAGCTGATCGTCTATTCCGGCGGTGGCCATGTCGAGGACGATGCCGGATGGGAACGCCGCTACCTCTCGAGACTGAGCGGGACGCTGACCGACGGCACGATTCTGGTGACCCCAAGTGTTGTCGATGTGAGCACCAGTGGCCCGGTCGTTGCCGTCGACCCGCATGCCGGCTCGTCCGAAATGCCGACAGTCGACTCAGAGAATCTCGAGGGAGCAATGGCAGCCACCGAGTACCTGATCGATTTGGGGCACCGTCGCATCGGGTTCCTGGCAGGCCGCATCGATCTGGAATCAGCTCGTCGACGCGAACGCGGATACCGAGAGGCCCTCTCCAAGGCGGGGATTCGATTTGATGCCGACCTGATCCGAATCGGTGGGTACACCGAGGAGTCGGCGAGTTCCCCGGCGAGGGAGTTGCTGACGATGACGGACCGCCCGACGGCGATCTTTGCCGCCAATGATGTCTCGGCCATCCAGACGATGCGTGTCGCCAGCGAACTTGGATTGAAGGTTCCTGACGATCTCTCGGTCATCGGCTTTGACAACATCCCCGAGTCCGCCCTGACCACACCTCCCTTGACCACCATCGATCAGTCGATCCAACAGATGGGCTACGAAGCGGCACATCTCCTCGTCACTCTCATCAACGAGCCCGACGTCGACCCGATTCACCTGACTTTGCCCACCGAGTTGGTGGTCCGGCAGTCCTGTCGGGCCATATCCACCTGAAAGGACCCCGAGGAGGAACGAGCAGGAACTCGAACATGACCGAATGAAAACGTTTACAACCGGAGACCACACAAACAGAACCCACGCACCAGCGCGGGAAGGAGGAGGCACGTGAAACGAATATTCAGGAGACCGATGGCCTTGCTGGCCATCCTGGTCCTCTTGGTCGCGGCGTGCGGCGATGGCACCGCCGGCGAGACGACGACCGCGGAGCCAGGGGCCACAACGACCACCGGCGCCGAGGCAACGACCTCGACGGGAGCTGCAGCGGAGCCGGTCACCATCGAGTGGTGGCATATCCAGAACACCGATCCGATGATGACCGTGTGGCAAGACATGGCCAATGAGTTCATGGAGGCCAACCCCAACGTCACGATCAACATCACGGTGATGGAGAACGAGGCCTTCAAGGCAGCGCTGCAGACCAACCTTCAGGCGGGAGAGGTCCCCGACCTGTTCCAGTCTTGGGGTGGTGGCGGTCTGCGTGAGCAGGTCGACGCCGGATTGGTCCAGGACATCACGGACTTGTCGTCGGGATTCATCGGCAATCTCAATGAAGGCGCGGTTGGTCTCTATCAGGTCGACGGTGTCCAGTACGGCATCCCATTCAACCTGGGAATGGTCGGGTTCTGGTACAACAAGGACCTGTTCGCAGAGGCCGGTATCGACGCGCCACCAGCGACGTGGGATGAGTTCCTCGAAGACGTCCAGGCCCTGAAGGACGCCGGAATCACCCCGATCGCGGTAGGCGCCGGAGACAAATGGCCGGCCCACTTCTACTACTCATACCTGATGATCCGCGAGGGCGGCCAGGCCGCCATGGACCAGGTGACGACCGATCTCAACTTCAATACCCCAGAGTTCATCGAGGCGGGCAACCAGCTCCAACGCCTGATCGACATGGAGCCGTTCCAGCCTGGGTTCCTGGCCGCGCCATGGGATGCGCCAGATGGGGAGTCGGGAACTATCGGCACCGGAGCGGCTGCGATCAGCCTCATGGGACAGTGGGGCCCGGGTGCCTATGCCAACCAGTCCGGGATAGGGACACCAGAGGATCCGATCGCCGAACGCCTGCCAGCTGAGTTCGGGTGGTTCCCCTTCCCCGCAGTGGAAGGCGGCGCCGGAGCCGGGACCGACGGTTTCGGCGGCGGCGACGGGTTCGCAGTAGGCCGGGACGCCTCACCGGAAGCGGTGCAGTTCCTGGAGTACATAACCAGCCTCGACCAGGCGATCCGGGTCGGCGAGACCGGGACCACTCTCCCTGTGACCAAGGGCTCAGAGGTCTCGATCACGGACCCGTACCAGCTGGCGGTGCTCGAGGGTCTGAGCCAGGCGAGTTTCGTACAGCTCTACCTGGACCAGTACTTCACTCCAGAGCTGGGTGCGGCTGTGAATGACGCGGTGGCAACGCTGTTCGCCGGCACGGCAACCGCGGAAGAGGTCGCCGAGGCCATTACCAACGCGGCCGCGGGTTAACCCGTCGGCCGTAGTCTGAATGAAGTTGTGGAGGGCCGCCCACCCAGCGGCCCTCCATCAACCTCGAGTAAATAGTGCCCACCCAGAACAACATCTACACCTCGGTTCAGAGCCGTCGGGTCAAAGGAGCACCCGGGATCGCCCCCTGGCCAGTGATCGTCGCCTTCTTGTTGCCGGCCCTCGCCCTCTATTCGGTCTTCGTCCTCTACCCGATCACCCAGAGCATCAGATTCAGTGGATATGACTGGAACGGCCTGGAGCCCCTCACCGATTGGGTGGGCCTCCAGAACTTCAAAGACGCATTTAGCGACCCGCTCTTCATCGAGGCGCTCACCCACAACGCGATCATCATCGGCCTCTCCTTGCTGTTGCAGATACCCTTCGCCGTCGCCCTCGCGGTCCTGCTGAGCCGCAACCTCAAGGGACGGGGCGTGTTCCGGACGATGTACTTCGCCCCGTTCATCCTCTCCGAGGTGGTGACCGGGGTGGTCTGGCGCCAGATATACCGACCGGAAGGGCTCTTCGACGTGCTCTTAGGCTCGGTCGGGGCGGAAGGGGTGACCAGGGAGTGGCTGGCGGACCCCAAAATCGCCCTCTACAGCCTCTTCTTCGTCATCTCCTGGAAGTACTTCGGATTCCATATGGTGCTGATCCTCGCCGGGTTGCAGTTGATCCCCACCGAACTCGAAGAGGCCGCGGCCATCGACGGCGCATCTTTCTGGCAGGGCTTCCGCTTCGTGACCCTCCCTCTGCTGGGGCCCACCATCCGGGTATCGATGTTTCTCTCGATCATCGGCGCACTCCAGTTGTTCGACCTGGTGTGGGTTACCACCAGAGGCGGGCCGGTCAATGCCACGGCGACCATGGCCACCTATCTGGTCGACTGGGGGTTCCGACGCGGGCAATTCGGATACGCCAGCGCGGTTTCGGTGATCGTTTTCGGGCTCTCCCTGATCGTCGCCCTGCTCTATCAGCGTTTCGTGCTCCGCCGCGACTTGGAGGGAGCCCTGACCACATGACTGCGACGACGGCCCCCATCAGAGATCCCTCACGGAAATTCGACTTCAGCCGTGGGCTTCTCTACCTCATCGCGATCGTTGTTCTGCTGGTGATCATCGTCCCGCTGAGCTTCTCGGTGATCGGCGGGTTCAGGAGCAACGCCCAACTCGCCGCGGATCCGGTCGGCCTGCCTGACCCATGGGTCAGGACCAACTACCAAACGGCGCTGACCGACCCCAGCCTCTACGGATGGGTCAAGAACAGTGTCCTGGTCGCCGTGATCACCACAGCGCTGGTGCTCCCCGCGGCCTCCCTCGCCGCATTCGTCATCGCGCGGTACAAGTTTCGGGGGCGGGAAGTGATCTACACGCTCTTCACCCTCGGTCTCTTGTTCCCGGTGGCGGTGGCCATCCTCCCCCTCTTCATCACGCTTCGTCAGACCGGGTTGCTCAACAATCCACTCGGTGTCGCATTACCCCAGGCCGCTTTCGGATTGCCGCTCTCCATCGTGATCTTGCGGCCTTTCTTTCGCAGCATTCCCCGCGATCTCGAAG
>JALYNX010000156.1 GCA_030772935.1 Actinomycetota bacterium
AGCTCCGCTTGGGACGGGCAAACCGTTAGGGTCGCAGAGTCGCGGGGGAGCGATCTGACAACCACTTCAAGGTCCACCATGTATCGAAGGCTCGCTGTTTTGCTCGTCCTGGCCGGCTTTGGCGCCGGCTGTGCCCCGGAAGTGGTGGAGACCACGACCACGACCACGGCACCAGTGAGCACGACAACCGTGGCCCCGACAACCACCATTGCTCCCATCGCGATCGAGAATGCACCGCCCGAACTGGTGTCGATGATCGAGGGGTTCTACGCATACGCCACCGGCGAGTCGACTGTGGCGCCGCTGGCGCCCGAACCGGTCCTGGCCGCCATCACACCGGCTCCGGCCGAGACCCCACGTACAGGAGTGGCCTCGGTGGGGGTGTTCAAAGGCCAGGGTGTGGCGACTGTCGAGATGAACGGTGACCTGTTCCTGGCGATCGACGACGGGAGCGGATGGAGGATCGTCGGTGGCAATTGGCCCAACGTCGCCCTCCCCGCCTACTACGGGACCAGCCCACGTCTGGTGGTGGTCGTTGGCTCTGATGCCAGGCCCTGGGAGGACATCGCCACCAGCCGGGTGGACAGCATCCATTTTGTCGGGCTCGACGGCGCCGGGCAGGGAGGAATCGTCGGTGTGCCCCGCGATTCCTGGGTGACTATCGCCGGTGGTGGTCGGGGCAAGATCAACGGATCCCTCGCCGACCATGGGGCCGAGGGGATGATGCAGACATTCCGTGATCTCACCGGCCTTCCCCTCGAGGGATACGTTCTCACCGGTTTCCTCGGGTTTCAGGAGATGCTGGGCAACGTGTTGGGAGGCATCGACCTCGTGGTGCCCTTTCCCATCCACGACGCGGCGTCAGGCGCCGACTTCGAGCCCGGGGTGCAGTACGTCAACGGGCCACAGGCCCTTGCCTTCTCCAGGGCCAGGAAGTCTCTGCCCAACGGGGACTTCACTCGATCTTCCAATCAGGGTCTGGTGCTGCTCGACGCCGCCAAGAATCTCAGGACCAAGGGGTACGGGGCCATCCCGCGTCTCATGGAGATGTCCGAATCGTGGATGCTGACCGATCTCAGCCCGGAGCAGCTCCTCACCTTCTCCGCACTGGTGATCGGCTCGAACCTGGACACCATGCCGAATGTGGTGACCCCTGGCTCCACTGGAACGGCTGGCAGCGCCAGTGTGGTCTATTTGGCCGATTCGGTCTCCGAGCTATGGGCAGACCTGGCCGACGGTCGATTGGGGAGCTGAGCCCCGGCAACCTTTAGTCGTTTCGGCGCCGCCCGGCTCGGTCGGCGAGCCTTCGAACAGGCGGAGGTCGATCACGCCTCGCTCGGACCCGTCCCGTTTCTGAATCTCGAGCGACGTTCAGCGCTGATCCGTTCGAGTTCCTGGGTGGTGCTCCTGATCGGGTCGGTTGTCGGGGTCTTGAGGGTCACGCCCTCCGCCCTTGGATGTACCTCGCAGCGAGCCAGATCGCCTCGCTGGGAAAAGATGACCCAAGTCATCCACGAGCACCCGCGGTATGGATCGAGATCTCTCCGACCACGGCGATCGTCAGGGCCAGTCCCACCATGAGGTCGCACCGAGACAGGTCGTACGCTACGGCCGGTCGATGCTTTCAATGTGTGTCAACACGGGAAGGCCGACCTGGTTCAGGATCAGACCATTGCTGAGGGTTTCACCCAGTTCGTTGCCGCCAACGAACAGAAGCTGCGCAACGCCCTGACCGCTTGTCTCGGTATCGACACCGGCAAGGATGCGGCGGCGGAGGCTCTGGCCCACGGTTGGGAGCATTGGGAGCGGGTCCGGGCAATGGAGAACCCCCTCGGCTATCTGTACGTGGTGGGCCGCAGCCGGGGCAGACGCATGCGTCGCTCCCGCCGCATCGTCCTTCCCAGCCCCCCCGAAGAGCGAACCCCCTGGATCGAGCCGGGCCTGCCTCGTGCCCTCGCCGCCCTGCCGGAACGGGAGCGGATCGTCGTGCTCCTGCTCTACAGCTACGACTGGGCGATGAGTGAGGTGGCCACCACCCTCGGAGTGTCGAAGAGCACGGTGCAGACCCATGCCGATCGGGCCATGGCCAAATTGCGCCGCAAGCTGGGGGTCAAAACATGAGCATCGATCTGAGACACGAGCTCCACGAATACGGCGAGTACGTGGAGGAGACGCAGGGCGCCCTCACCGTAGAGCAGATCTTGAAGCGGTCCGGCGCCATCCAGTTCATACCCGACGACGAGAGGGATACCCACCACGACCAGACCCGGCGGAGATGGGCCGCAGTGCTCGCCGTGGCCGCAATCCTGCTCACTGTCGGCGTGGCGCTCCTCATCGGTGCTCTCCGCAACGATGTTCCCCCGGTCGATTCGGTGACGACAGCGGTGGCCCCCGTCACAGAGACCACGGTGGTGCCCAGCGCCGATGGGCCTTTGGGCTGGACGCAGGCCACACCACCGGCGGGTGTGGAACAGGTGGAGGAGGTGTGGGCGATGACCGACGGTGGCTACGCCCTGTGGACCGGAAGCGAGATCTGGACGTCCGCCGATGGGATGGAATGGGAGTTGTCGGCATCCACACCGGACCTAGTTGATCTCTCGCCAGAACCACGCTCGGTGATCGACTTTGGCGGTGGATGGCTAGTCGTCGGTGGGGACTCGGAGCGCGACCCGGTGGTTGCGTACAGCGCCAACGGCACGACCTGGGAGACGACGCCGCTGCCCGAAACCAGGGGAAATCCTCTGATGATCGCCGCCTCGCGTTCCACCGCGGTCGTGATAGGCCTTCCTTCAGGGTCGAATGCAGCTGCGGTGGTCTGGCTCAGCCAAGACGGCCGATCGTGGAACCGCGCTGCCGAGATCGCCGAATTGGATGGTGTGCCCATGAACCCAGAACGGCTGGTCTTCACCGGAGCCGAATTCGTGATGCAAAGCAGAAATGATGAAGGATTCGCCTCGTTCCCCAAGATGTGGCGATCCGTGGACGGTGTGAGCTGGGCCGAGGGTGAGGAGTGGAGGTACTCCCATGGCATGAACTACGACGGGTTGGGCAGCGTGGAAGCACTGACGGCTCTCGGTGGCGAACCGCTTGTGCTCCAAAGAGATTCGATGAGGGGGTTTGGGTACATCGACACCTTTGAGGATTCGACGTTCTCGGGTTGGCCCCGAGTCCTGATCGAGGTCGGCGCCGACCGGGAAGTCTCAGTCTTGCCCGATGACCTTTCCCTCCAACCCATCGGGGGCGGGTTCGGTCTCATCGTGGCTTCGGCGACGGAGCTCTGGTTCACCACGTCCGGCGAGGTGTGGAGCAGTCAACGCCTCGAGGACGTTTTTGGATCTGACGGGGAAATGACGGGCGCCGCGGTGTCCGACGTTTCGGTGCTCGTTGCATTCTCGCCCAACGCTGGTGAGTCCTTTGAGCTGTGGTTGGGCGAGCCGACCGAGTGACAACGATCTTCCTCACTCTCGAAGAGGACGCCGCCCGGACGAGGGACATGCGGGTCTTGCAAATGGATCGATGAATCAGGCACGAAATGCTCGAGCAGGAGGTAGTCGACATGAAGAGAATCGGTCAAATGGCGTTGGTATGCGCCGCCATAGTTGTCAGCGGTTGCTCGACAATGCAAGGAGCCTCGTCGACGACGGAGGCGTCCGCCGCACCGACTACGACCGCGTCCCACCCCTCGTCCACGACCGCGTCGCCGATGACTCTCCGGGACGGCTCCCTGTCGGCGGGCATTTACGCTGCGACACCGTTCGCAGAGGAGCCGACGATCTGCGTGCCCTCGCAGACTGGATGTATCGACCCGGTGGGTGCCGACTCCATTCGCTTCACATTCAGCATGCCGGACGGCTGGGCATCGATCATGGGCACAATCTTGCTTGGTCAGAACGCACCACCCGGTGGAGCCGGCCTGGCATTCAACCTGGGCGGCTGGCTGTACAACGATCCCTGTCGCCACGACGAAGCATCCGCGGACGTCCCAGTCGGGCTCACCGCCGACGATTTCGCCACCGCGCTCGCGGATAATCCTCTCCTCGAGGTGACGACTCCCGTCGACGTCACCCTTGGCGGTTACTCCGGGAAATACCTGGACCTGCAGGTACCGTCGGACATCTCCGAGTGCGATGCCTATCAAGCCTGGGAATATTGGCTCCGCGCCCAGGGGCCGGGCCACCGTTGGCACCTTTGGATCCTCGATGTCGATGGCGTCCGGGTCGTGGTCGAGAGCATGGACTACGAAGGCACGTCGGCGGAGGTTCAGGCAGAACTCGAGGCGATCGTCGACTCGATTCAGATCGAGCCCTGATCGCCAGGTGATTGGTCAAGGTCGGGAGTGATGCTGGGCCTCCCGCGTGTGGCGGTGGTGTCGATGAGGCCGGGGCTCACATAGGCGTCACTCCCGATCTCCAGCCGTAACTCGACACATTCGACCACCCTCTCATCCATCGCCAGATGACGGACCTGCTCGGCTCCTGAGCGTGCGGCCCTAGGGATCGGATACGGTGGCCGCCGGTATCAGATCGAGGAGCCGGGTGTTCAACTCAAAGAACACGTCCGACGGCATCGAGCCCTGAGCCAGCTCGCGGTTGATCTCCTTGAGCAGCTCCAGCCACCGGGCGAAAGCCTCGGCTGGCGACATGGAATTCGAGGTCAAGGCGGTTGCGACTTCATCGATCCGAACTCTGACCTCTTGGAACCGAAGACCGTCCTCCGTCAGGTCGGTAACGGGAGAGGCCCGATGCTTTGCGGTGGCGTCTCCGGCACCGCCTGGACTGGCGGCCACGGCCGGCGACTCGGTAGGCGATCCGCGTTCGTCTTTCGCCACGGGCGGCCGGCGCACCGGTTTAGGTGGCAGACCCAGCTCCTTGGCGAATCGTGTCGATTCGGCGACGCTGAGCACGACCTTCTCCTCGTCGACTGTGATGTGAAAACCGTCCGATCGTGCAACGACATCGAGGCCTTCGAGGGGCCAGTCCGCAACCGTCTCATCGCCAGCGGTCAGCCGCATGCGTTCCTGGGAAATATCGACCTCGACGGCCAGGGGAAGTCGGGTCTGGCCCGGCAGGCGAAGCCTTGCATCGAACGACGACATCGGTCTCCCGTCACCCAGCCGTCGCCCGCTACCCAACAGAATAGCAATCGTTCGAAAGCGCGACCGGGTGCGCCTAGTTGATGAGCATCACGTGAGCGATGTGGACCCGTCCCGTTTCAAAATCCGCGGATCGAGGAGAGGAGTTACCCGACCAGGACGTCGACCTTCTCGGGGGGATCGATACGGACCAGACCTTCCTCCGACAGTTTGATGTCTCCAATTTCCCCGCAGGCAAAGCAGAATTCGAGCTGTGAGAACGGACTGGGTAGATCACAACCCATCCTTGCAATCTCACCGAATAGCGCCTCGAAGCTCAGGGTCACCTTCTCGAGCGGCTCCTCAGCGTGAAGGCCGAGCAAAGGGAGACCAACTGAGGCGACGACCTCGCCGTTCTCGACGGCCACCTTGCCACCCCCGATTGCGGCCAGGTGATTGGCAGCCACGGCCATGTCGGCTGGATTCGTACCCACGATCACGATGTTCTCGCAGACGGCATTGGCGGTTGAGGCGAAGGCGCCGTTCGTGAGATTGAAACCGGTAACGAACCCCAACCCGATGCCCGTACCCTTCCCAAGCCGGTCGACCATCGCAAGTAGAAGTATGTCCCGGTCGACATCGGCGTCGATACGGCCGTCGCTGACCAGGAGGCGTTCGTGCTTCTCGGCAGTGACGAGGCTTCCGGCTGTCACTGCAATGACCCGGACCTCCACCTCATCTTCGGCAGTGTCGACTGTGAAGGTCAGGGCCTCCGGAGTCACCGGGCTCTGAAGTGTCACCGTGCCGTAGAAAGATGCCGGGTATTCGGTGGGTGGAAGTTCGCCGAGGAACTGACCCGTCTTGTAGACAGTCTCGCCACCGACGATCACAGACTCGATTGAATAGGTCTCCAAGTCGTCGAGAAGAACGATGTCCGCATACCGTCCCGGCGATATCGATCCGATGTCCTGTTGTGCGTAGAAGACCTCGGCAACGTTCAACGTCGCCATCTGTATCGCACGAACCGGTTCCACGCCTATCTGGATTGCGGTTCGCACGGCATGGTCGATCGTTCCCTCCGTCAACAATTTCTCTGGAGATGCCAGGTCAGCACAGAAGCCAAGAGATCGAGGGTCAACACCGAACTCGGTGTAGGCGCGAATGAGCTCGGGTGCGTCGATGCATCCGGACCCGTGACGCATGAACAACTTCATTCCGGCACGTGCCTTCGCAACGGCGTCTTCGGCGGTCACTGTCTCGTGGTCGGTGTACGCACCCACAGCCACGAAGGCCTGTAGCTGACGAGCGCTGATCCCGGCTGCATGACCGGTAATGACCTTGCGACGAGCCAGTGTTTCGACAAACAGGTCAAGGATCTCGGGATAGTGCTCAACCACGGGCAGGTACGGCGGTTCCTCCAGGCCGTAGCAACCCTCCCAATCGAGGATCTCGAGCATGTCCTCAGGGGTTATGCCTGGCGTAGGGGTGAGGCCCAGTTCGCGATTTTGCAGCCAGGAGAGCACCGGGACCAGAAACAGCAGCCGAATGGGCATCTTGTCAAAGGCTTCTTTCAGGAAGCGGATAGCAGGCAACCCACCGACGATGCCCGGCCCGTAGAAGGCGTCGGCGGTCGCAGTGACCCCGTGGCTGAGAAGGGCTTCGACAAAGGCGTTGACACCTATGTAGCTGTGGTATTGGTGCAAATGGCCGTCCACAAGACCCGGCGAGATGTGCAATCCGGCCGCGTCGATGACACGTGTGTCCGGTCCCTTTGCATAGGACACGTCGCCGACCGCAGCGATTCGATCACCCCTGACCGCAACGTCTGCGGCGTACAACTCCGCGGTGGATACGTTCACCAACGTCCCGCCCTCGATCACGAGATCCGCCGGCGTCCTGCCCATCGCAACGTCAATTAGTTCACGTCGTCTCATTCCAACCTCGCTTCCCTCCGTCTGCCACTGTCTCTTTCTGAGCTACTTAGCCATGTACCCACCGTCGACCGGCATGACCACACCCGTGATCCATTCCGCTTCGTCAGAAACCAGGTAGGTGACGGCGCTGGCCACATCCTCCTCGAGTCCGAGTCGGCCCATCGGATACTGAACGCGGAACGCCTCCCTACCGCCGAATTTCTCGTACAGCTCCTGATTCATGGGCGTGTCGATGTTGCCTGGAGCAACGGCGTTCACCCTGATCGTCGGCGCGAGCTCGATCGCGAGGCATTCGGTGAGCCCATGAAGAGCGGCCTTCGATGCGCCGTACGATGCTGCACCGGGGACGCCGCGTGGACCGAAGATCGAACCGACGAAGATCACGTTTCCGCCTTTCTGCTCGACCATGTGAGGAACCACCTTCTGCGTTAGGAAGAAGGGACCCTTCACGTTCACGTCGAGCGTTGTGTCCCATTCGTCCTCGCTGTGCTCACCGAGTAGGCGAATGAAGAAGACGCCGGCGCAATTCACGAGGATGTCGATTCGGCCCAACTTCTCCAACGCCACGTCGACCAGACGGCTGATGTCCTCGATGTCGGAGAGGTTGGCTCTTTCGGCGAACGCGTTTCCGCCATCGGCGATGATCTTGTCGGCTAGCTCCTGCGCTTTCTCAAGCTGGGAGTAGGCGACAAGGCCGACGTTGGCTCCCTCCTCGCCGAACCTCCGGGCGATGGCGTAACCGATGCCAGATGATGCGCCAGTGACCAGCGCTGTCTTTCCTTCGAGCCTCATCTTCTTTGTGTTCTCCTTCGTGTTCACACACCGAGATAGGTGCGTTGAATGTCCGGGGCGTTTGCCAACTCCTCAGCAGGTCCCTCGAATGCGACCGCACCCTTCTTCATGACGTAGACGTAGTCAGCCAGATTCAGTGCAAGTGAGAGATTCTGTTCCACCAAGAGGATTGGCAGTTCCGCTGTGGCACGAAGATGCCTGATCACTTCCACGACCTGCTGGACGAGGAGTGGAGACAGTCCTTCGCTCGGCTCATCCATCAATAGCAGCTCTGGATTCGTGAGCAGGGCTCGAGCGATAGCAAGCATCTGCTGCTCTCCGCCAGACAAGACGGATGCCTTCTGCTTCATGCGGCCCTCGAGGGCCGGGAAGAGCTCACTAATGCGATCCAGATCCCAAACGTGTTTGCTTGCGCCATCGCCTTTCCGTTGGAAGACCTCTAGATGCTCAGCGACCGTAAGCGACGGGAAGATTCGCCGTCCCTGGGGGACCAGGCTGATGCCTCCCATGGCGATCTCGTGTGACGGCTTCTTCGTGATGTCCACATCCTTGAATGTGATGGTTCCTCGTTCCGGCGGCGAGAACCCGACGATCGAGCGGATGGTGGTCGTCTTACCGACCCCGTTGCGGCCCATCAGGGCAACGATCTGGCCGGGACCGACATTGAGAGAAACACCCTGGAGGACGTAGCTGTCCCCGTAGTACGTGTGGATGCCGCTGACTTCGAGGACGCTAGGCATAGGCCTCACCGAAATACACCTCGCGCACCAGTTCATTCGCTCGGATCTCCTCGACGCTTCCCTCAGCGAGGACCTCTCCCTGGTGCATCACGGTCACTTCGTTCGCGATGTCGAACGCTACGTCCATGTCATGTTCGATGATGAGCACGGTCAGTCCAGGATCCAATGCCTTGATCAGCTCAACCATCGACCGGCTCTCCGCCTGAGACAAGCCGGCTGCCGGTTCGTCGAGCAGGAGCACCTGTGGATCCGACGCAAGGGTCACCATGAGCTCGAGCTGCCTCTGGTGGCCGTAGGAGAGGTTGGCAACCTCCGTGTCGCGCTCGTCCCACAACCCGGCCATCTCGAGCAGGTCACGGCAGCGCTCATTCACGTCGTCGAGCCACGTCACCGGCACGTGCATGGCAAACTTCTTACGCTTGACGCCGAGCACGCCAAGACGGACATTGTTCATGACGGTGAGCGTTGGGAAGAGGTTGGTCACCTGGAACGTGCGACCTAGCCCCATTCCCGTCCGAGCGTGGGGGGCGGTCGCGGTGACGTTCTCACCGAATAGGAAGATGTTCCCGCTGGAAGGCTTGTAAACCCCGGTGATCAAGTTGAACAAGGTCGTCTTCCCAGCGCCATTTGGTCCCAATATCACCTTCCGAGTGCCCGAGTGTGCGGTCAGCGTGACGTCATGCACGGCACGGACGTTGTCGAAGGTCTTGCCGACCCCCTCCAAACGCAGAGTTTCCGCGCCGCGCCCATACCCCACCGCCGTCGTTTGATCCATGTCCGGGTGTGTCGGCTCGGCTGGGGCCGGCGGAGACTCCACCCTGATCCTCACTTCATCGAAGGCCGATGGCTCCTGTCCGACCCCGGTTGCGGCGCGCCACCGTCGAGGGAGTAACCCCAGGACTCCTTGAGGGGCGAAGAAGACGGCGATGATGTACAGGACGCCAAGAATGATCACCCAGTTTTCGAAGAACACGCTCAGATAGTTGCGGAGCCCGGTGACGATGCCAGCGCCTATGAGCGGGCCGGAGAGTGTCCCGGCTCCGCCGATAATCACCATGAGCATCGCCTCGAACGAGGTCTCGACGCCAAGAACGGTGGGGGAGATGAACTGAGTGGAGTAGGTGTACAGAACGCCGGACACACCCGCGAAGGCTCCAGCGATGACGAACACAATGTACTTGTGCAGCCATACGTTGAATCCACTGGTCCTCATCCTGAGCTCGCTGTCCTTGATACCCCGCAGCGTGAGGCCGAAGGGCGAGCGCACCAACCGATACATCAGAAGACCGGAAATGGTCAAGACGCCGAGGCCGACGTAGTAGAAGGCGAGCGGGGATTCCAGCGCTTCCGTCGGCCGAGGGATCCCATGCAGTCCCAGGTAGCCACCCGTCATCGAGCCCCATCGATGGGAGAGTCCCCACATCACCTGGGAGAACACCAGAGTCATGACCAGGAAGAAGAGGCCTGTCATTCGCACCGCCAGAGCCGCCCCGATCGCTGCCAAAACGATGCTGGCTAAGAGAGCGGCCGGTATTGCGATCTCCCATCCGACACCGTAACGCGTGGTGAGTATCGCGATTGTGTATGCAGCCATTCCAAAAAAGGCCGCCTGGCCCAACGACTCCATTCCGGTGTAGCCCATGAGCAGGTCGAGACTCATCGCGAGGATGGCGAAAATTACGATCAGCATGAGGATTGAAAGGGGGAACGGGGAGAGGAACGGTGGTACAAGCACAGCCGCGGTCAATAGCCCGCCGACGACTAGCGCCTTTCTCATCGACAATCCCGGTCGAGGTTTGCGTGCCATGTGATCGACCTATGCCTTCCCGAACAAGCCGGTGGGCTTGATGGCGAGGAGGATTATCAGAGGTGCAAACAGGGTGAAATGAGCCAACTCGGGGAACAGACTCTTGCCAACCGAGTCGATGACCCCAATCAGCAACGCTGCCACGAAGGCCCCCGGAATGCTCCCCAAGCCTCCTACCACCGCGACCAAGAGCGCCAGGAGCAGCACTTCGAACTGTGCTCCTTGAAATGCCCCGAGAAAGGGGGCCCCGATCGCTCCCGCGAGACCGGCCAGAACCCCGGTCGTCCCGAAAACCAGGAAATACAAGCGGCCAACGTTGACCCCCATCCCACGAGCCATCTCCTCGTCATCGACGCTCGCTCGCACCAGGGCCCCGACGCGTGTGCGCTCGAGGAGAAGCCAGAGGACGACTCCGATCAAGATCGCGGCACCAAGCATGAACAACCGGTAAGTGGGGAAGGTCACCACTCCTAGGTGAGTGGAGTCGGCGAGGGATCCAGGCCGCTCGACAGTACGGGGCTGTCCCCCCCACCAGATGACGCCCAGTTCGGCGATGATGAGGGTCACCCCCATGGTGACCAAGATCTGTGCGAGGGGTCGTTGGTGCAAGCGTTGAAGAAGGCCCGCGTACAGGGCGAGGGCGAGGACCCCACCAATCGCGGCGCAGACAACGATCACCAATAGGAAGCTGTTCGTCGCCTGGAACACGCTCCAGGCGATATACGCCGTGAGCAAGTAGAGGGCGCCATGGGCGATGTTGACGACCTTCATCACCCCCAGTCCGAGGGTGAAACCGCTTGCCAGGATGAACAGAAGACCGCCGTAGGTCAGGCCGCTCAATACCTGGATGATCCACTCTTCCACGATGCGGTTCTCCCGCCTGCTGGGGCGGTTTCTAGTACGGGGAGCCGCCCAAAGCGGCTCCCCGTACTGACGACACCTCGCTAGGGCCCCGACGCCGGCTATCCGACCGGCGGGTTATCTCGGTCGAACAGGGGACTCGCCAGGAACTCTTCCTGGTCAAATGTCCAGAATTGAGACACCTCGGGAACGGTCTGCACCAAGCTGTCGGTGATCGTGCCGCCGTCGTCGACGAGTTCGACGATGTAGAAGTCCCGGATCTGCCGGTTGAACTCGTCAACCGTTATCGCCGAGGACGGTGCATCTGAGAGGTCGATGGCTTGCGAGGCTGAGGCGAAAGCTTCACCGTTCGCTCTCACCCATTCCGGCAGGTCGGCCGGCGCGATCCCCTCGGTCTCACTGATGTACTGGAGAGTGCGGTCTATCACCATCGCTGCCACGTATGCGGATTCTCCCCAGAATGTAGGAACGTTGCCGGTTCGCTCCTGGTATGCCTCGACGAACGCCTGCATCTCTGGCCGGTCGAGGTTGGCGGTGAACGGAGTGATCCCGACGATGCCGAGGGCAGCATCACCGGAGTAGAAGTTGATGGCGTCCTGGGCAACCAGGTCCTCGGAAGTCAGCATCGGGATTTCCTCTTTGAGACCGAAGTCCGAGTAAGCCTCGACGAATCTTGGGATATCCGCCCCGATCAACGTGACGTAGACGGCGTCGACGTCCCTGTTGATGTCGTTCACGAACGGCGCAAAGTCGGTGGTTCCGATTGGTGCCCAGAGCTTCTGGACAACATCGCCCCCGGCCGCCTCGAAGGCGTACTGGAACCCTCCAACCGTCTGGTAACCCCAGGCGTAATCCTGCCCGAGGGTGGCCACCGTGCGGTATCCCAGATCCTCGTAGGCATAGGTGCCAAGTGGCATCGTTTCCTGACTGGCTGTGTGCTTGGCGGCCGCCGTGAGCGTCGGCGCCTCCAAACGTGTGTAGTCGTCCGCCGCCACTCCGGTCTGTCCGACCAACGCGATCCCGGCGTCGTTGACCGAGTCGATCATCGCGAGACCCTCGAACGCCAACATCGGGCCCGAAAGCAGGTGAACCTGATCCTCGTCGATCAGCTTCCTGGTCTTGGTGACCACCAGCTCGGCATCGGTCTCGGTGTCTTCGAAGATCACCTCGACCGGAAGTCCACCGAGTGTGCCGCCTTGCTGCTCCACGTACATTTCGAACGTCTGGCGCATCTCCTCCGCGGACACGGCCACTACGCCGGTGAACGGCAAGGGGACGCCAATCTTGAGGGTCGGTAGCTCCTCACCACCGGTGGTTGAGCCCACTGTTGTTGGACTTGCGGTTGTCGAGTCCGTTGTTGGGCCCACGGTTGTTGACCCGCCTTCGGTGTCACCCCCACTGCATGCTGTTACCAATCCGATCGCGAGAAAGAGCACCAACAATCCGCGCTTCGTCGCCATGAGGCCTCCTTTAGAGAGCAGGTTTATGATCTCCCCTGCATTCTGCAGAATATAGCAACCGGGCAGACTCCGTGAGCTGGGACGGGGTGTTGTCTCCCGGTCGACCAAAGGAGGGATCTCATGACGATCACGAAGCAGGAGTTGGCGAGTCGGCATGAACGCGTGAGGTCGGCGCTCATCGAGGGCGAGTTCGACGCGCTGATCGCCTACTCCACCGCAAAGGTCGCGGCGAACGTTCGATACTTGACGGACTACTTCGTCCGGTTTGCCGGGATGCAAAACATGCGCGAGGGCGGGTACCACATGTTCGGCTCGTGCGCCGTCCTCTTCCCGACCGATGGCGATCCGATGGTTCGCACGGATCAACCCTGGGACATCGCGAGGGCGAAGGAGATCTCCATGTTCCCTGACACGGAGTACGCCGGCCTCTTCGCCCAGGATCTCGGACCCGTGATTCGCGACCGCGGGTACCGGCGAGTGGCGATCGACAATTGGTACCTCTTCCCGGCACGCGAGTTCATGGCGCTGACCGAGATGGCCCCCGG
>JALYNX010000157.1 GCA_030772935.1 Actinomycetota bacterium
GCCAGACGGTGAAAACCGAGCCCCGGCCCAGCTCGCTCTGGACCTCCACGCTTCCCCCATGACTTTCCACCACGTGTTTGACGATCGCAAGCCCGAGGCCGGTACCGCCCGTTGACCGGGCACGGGCGGCGTCCACCCGGTAGAACCGCTCGAAAACCCGAGCCAGATCCCTCGTCGGAATCCCCTCACCGGTATCCGAGATCCTGAGGACCACTTCTCCGTCAACGGTCCTCAGGACTGCACCCACCGATCCACGGGCCCCGGTGTAGCGAACCGCGTTGTCGAGGAGATTGCGGACTGCGATCGCTATGTCGCGTCTGCTCCCCGCGATGTAGGTCGGCTCCAAATCGATCGAGAACCGGATCGCCTTCTCTTCGGCCTCAGAGCGGAGTCGCTCGATCTCCTCACGCACCAGGAGGTCGAGACTGAGCGGCTCGAGCTCCGGTTGTTCACGTTCGAGACGGGAGAGGTCGAGAAGGTCACCCACGAGTCGATCGAGTTGCCGTGCCGACTTCTCGATCTGTTGAGCGAACCCGAGAGAAGAGTCGTCTTTGCGCTCCACCGAGATCTGGAGTGCTTCCGAAGAGGCGATGATCGCCGACACTGGGGTCTTCAGCTCGTGAGATGCATTTGCCACGAAATCACGGCGGATCGAAGCGACCCGATCGAGGTCGGTGACGTCGACCAAGATCAGCAGAATGCGGTCGTCACCCGAGAACGGAGTGGCCAGGGCCCGCAGTCGGCGCACCGGTTTGCCATGTTCCACCACTCTCTCCACGGGCTGGCGGGTCTCCCGACACTCCCGAACCGCGCTCTGGAAGGGAAATGGAGCCAGCCCGGAAAGCGTGGCCGGAACTGCTCCCAGCAGCTCTCGCGCCGACGCATTGCTGTACGCCGTCTCGTCGTCCTCCGAGAAGAGGACAGTTCCCTGAGGCAACGCCCCCAGAACCAAATCCAACGTTTCCTTGGCGTACTCCGCTTGAGCCACCCGGTCCCGCTGACCAGCGTCCAATCTGGAGATTGCGAGTCCCAGTTGATCGAGCTCGCGCACCGGAGATCGAGACACCCCGACGCCTGCCCCTTCGACCAGGGCGAAGGTCTGATCGGTGAGTCCGGCAATCGGTGCCGCGATGCGACGGGCTAAGAGCCCGACTACCACGAGACCCAAGACGCCCCCCAGGACCGCGGCGAGCAGGATCGCATTTCTGTGCTCTGGGGAGACCTCCACAGATTGGAGGATGAACCAGGCGATTAGTGCGACCAGACCCAGATAGGCGATCCCGTAGTAGATGAACAGACGAGCAGCGAGTGATGTCCTGCCCGGCTCCGCGCGACTACTCATCCACGAACTTGTAGCCGAGCCCACGCACCGTGACAATGTGGACCGGCCCAGTTTGGTTGGGCTCGAGTTTCTGCCGAAGTCTCTTGATGTGAACGTCGAGAGTCTTGGTGTCACCGAAATAGGTCGGTCCCCAGACCTCGTCGATGAGGGTGTGCCGGGCGGCGAGCCGGTTTTTGCGTCGCATCAGTGATTCGAGCAACTCGAACTCCTTGGGGCGCAGATCCACCGTTTCGCCGTTCAACCGCGCCTGGTGGGCGTCGATATCGAGCTCGATCGACCCACCTCTGAGCACTTCGTTCGACTCCGAGAGCACCCCTGTCTTCGCCGCCCGACGCAGATGAGCCCTGACCCTGGCGATCAGTTCCCGCATCGAGAACGGCTTGGTCATGTAATCGTCGGCCCCCAACTCGAGGCCGGCGACCTTGTCCGACTCGGCGTCCTTGGCGGTCAGCATGATGATCGGGACGTCGGACGAAGAGCGGATCTGACGGCAGACATCCAATCCCGACATCCCGGGAAGCATCAGGTCGAGCAGGACGAGATCGGGTTGATTGACCCGGGCTGATTCCAGCCCACTGATACCCGAGTCGGCAACGAAGACATCGAATCCCTCGCTGTCGAGCGCATATCGGACCGAGTCCGCTAGCCCCGGCTCATCCTCGACGAGAAGTATCCGATGCGGTCTGCGATCAGTTGGGACTGTCATCGACTGACCGGCGGATGCCCACCTTGACGAATTCTGCCCGCTCTCCGGTGATCAGATAGGCCGTCTGCTCCGCGAAGTCGACCGCCTGATCACCGATTCGCTCCAAGGCTCGCGAGACCATCAGGATTTTGCTCGCCCACTCCAGCATTTGCGGGCTAGTTCCGACGGCCAGGATCTCTTTGTACATGTTGGCGTTGAGTCGGTCCACCGGCTGATCCATCGCCGGCAACAACCTCGCCTCGTCGAGATCCTGGCGGACATAGGCCTCGATTGCGGTGCGGATCATGGGTCGGACCAGATCACCCATCTCACGAATCTGCTCCACCATCCGCTCGACTCGGGGGAGACCATCGTTGAGCTTGGTCACCTTCGCGATGTTGACGCACTGGTCACCCATCCGCTCAAAGGTCTGGTTGAGCTGGAGCAGGATCGTCATCTTGCGCAGGTCAGAGCCAAGAGGCTGGAACCGGGCCATGAGCGTCGTCCACTGACCATGCACCTCGAGGTACGTGCGATCGATGTCGTCATCGAGCTTGATCACCTCGGTGGCGAGAGCGACGTCACCGGTACACACGGCCTCGACGGCCATCGCCACCATCTGCTCGGCGCGATCGACCATCCCTAGCACCTCGTGCTCCAACGCATCGAGCTCCTGATGAAAATGAAGATTTGTGTCTCTGGCGTCGGTCATCCGAATCGCCCCGTTATGTAGTCCTCGGTCTGTTTCTGGGTCGGCGAGGTGAAGATCTGTTCGGTCTGGCTGAATTCAACAAGGTACCCCGTCCGCTGCCCTTGTTCGTCGACACTCACCGAAAAAAAGGCAGTTTGGTCCGAGATCCGAGCCGCCTGCTGCATGTTGTGGGTGACGATCACGATGGTGTAGTCCTTCTTGAGCTCGAGCATGAGCTCTTCGATCTTCAAGGTGGCGATGGGGTCGAGTGCTGAGCATGGCTCGTCCATGAGGACCACATCGGGGCTGGTGGCGATCGCCCGGGCGATGCACAGACGCTGTTGCTGTCCACCGGACAGCGCCATTCCGGAGTCCTTGAGCTTGTCTTTCACCTCGTCCCACAGAGCCGCCTTGGTCAAGGTCTCCTCGACCAGATCGTCATAGTTGCCCTTCCAGCCTGCGATTTTTGGACCGTAGATGATGTTCTCGTAGATGCTCTTCGGGAACGGGTTGGGCTTCTGAAACACCATCCCGATCCGCCGCCGCACCTCAACGGGGTCGACCCTGTCGCCGTACAGATTCACACCGTGGTAAAGGACTTTGCCCTCGACCCGGGCGGTCTCGATCAAGTCGTTCATGCGGTTGAAACAGCGGAGCACGGTCGATTTGCCACAACCGGAAGGCCCGATGAGGGCGGTGATTTGGTTCTGACGAATATCGAGCCCGACGTCACGCACCGCGCGGAAGGAGCCGTAATAGACGGTGAGCTTCTCGACATCGAAGATCAGTGGCTGTTGGTCTCGGGGTATGGCGGTGGCCTCGGCTGCCTGAGCCACTCTGGCCGCCTGCTCCATGATGGCGGCCTCAGTGGCTGATTCGAGGCTTGTGGTGTCGGTGTTGGTAGTCAAGTCTTCGCCTTCCTGAGGATTCATCGGTATCTCCGCTCGAAGCGGTCACGGGCTAGGACCGCCGCCGCGTTCACGGTTAGCAACATCACCAACAGCACGACGATGGCGGCTGCGGTCAAGGCGACGAATTCGGCCTGTGGCTGTCGGGCGAAGTTGAAGATGATGATCGGAAGCGCGGTGTAGGGCTGGCTCGCCACCAGGTCGACGAACGAAGCATCGTTGGCGACGCTGAAGAAGAGCGAGAGCTGGGCACCGGCGAGAAGCAGTGGCGCCGACTCGCCAAAGGCGCGGGCGATGGTCAGCACCGACCCGGTGAGGATGGCGGGAAAGGCAACCGGGAGCACGTGGTGGCGTATCGTCTCCCATCGGGTCGCCCCCACGGCCAACGAAGCCTCACGCAAACCGCTGGGAACAGCCCGCAGCGCTTCCGACGTGGTGATGATCATGATCGGGAGAACCAACACGGCCAGGGTGAGACCCCCGGCGATCACGTTGCGACCGGCGATCCCGGCTTCGGCACCGAACACCCCGCGCATCACGATCTCGACAAAGAGAAACAACCCGAGGATCCCGTAGACGATCGAGGGCACCCCGGCCAAGTTGCGAATGTTGGCGTTGATGAACCGGGTCACACCGTTGTCCATGGCGTACTCCTCCAGATAGACCGCCGCCGCCACGCCCAGCGGGAAGGCGACGGCAATCACGAATCCGGTCAGGGCGAGCGAGCCCATGATCCCCTGCCAGATCCCTGCCGACGCGGCGGTGGGTGACAACGAGTCGGTGACGAAAGAGAGGCCGCGTGCCTGAAAAACCGGCAGGGCGGTGGTGATGGTGTCGGCGAGGAGTGTGACCAGGATCACCACCGAGGTGAGCAACGTGAACAGCAGTGACAGTGCCACCAGGGCATTGACCGGACTGAACCGGCGTCCCTCGATCGACAGCCGAACGAGCTCAGTGGTGGTCAGGGCTTCGGTGTGGGCTGTCACGTCAGTACCTCTGCCGGAATCGACGCACCAATCGACCACTGATGATGTTGAGGCTCAGGGTCAGGCCAAAGAGAACGAGCCCGACGAAGAACAGTGATTGGAAGGCAGCAACATCGCCTGCGACCTGATCGGACCCGACCGCCAGGTTGGCCATGGCGCCGGTCATGGTCAGACCCCCTTCAGTTGGGTTGAAGGTGAGGATCCCGTTGAGCCCGGCGGCTAGAGCCACCACCATGGTCTCACCGATCGCCCGCGAGATCCCGAGGATGACTGCGGCGATGATCCCCGAAAGGGCGGCTGGGAACACAACCCGGAGTGCGGTATGCCATTGCTTGGCCCCCAGCCCGTACGAGGCCTCGCGCAACGGCAACGGCACCGCCCGCATCGCATCTTCGGAGACCGACGCCACCAGCGGAATGGTCAGGATCCCCACGGCGATCCCCGCCGCCAGGAAATTTGCGCTCTGGGCGTCGGGAAACAACCCACGAACGATGTTGGGAGTGATGAACTGGAGGGCGAAGAAGCCGAGCACCACGGAGGGGATGCCGGCCAGGATCTCGAGAGTCGGTTTGAGCACCCGGCGCACCCCGGACCGGGCGTACTCGGAAAGGTAGATGGCCGAACCAAGCCCGAAGGGCACAGCCACCATCATGGCGATGCCGGTGACCATGAGGGTGTGGACCAGGAGGGCGGGCAGCTGGAACCGCCCCCGTCGCGGAAACCAGCCATCAGCCCACAACTGATTCAATTCGATCGCGGTCAAGAACGCCCATGCCTTGCCGACGAGAGCCAGGACGATTGCCACCGAGATCAGGATCGAGATGCCAGCGGCCGAGAAGAACACCGCTTTGACCCGACGCTCGCGTCGCCGACGGCGCACGTCGCCGCTCAAGTCGATGAGCGTGTCCCCGGAGGTCTGGGCAATGGTCATGGAGGTCCGGTGAGAGATTAGAGGGAGGGACCGGGCGGTTGCCCGGCCCCTCGACCTCAATACCTCAACCCTTGGCGCCTTCCCAAGCAGCCCGGGTCGTCTCGATGTCCTCTGCCGGCAGTTGCACGTAACCGGCGTCGCTCACAAACGCCAAACCCTCGTCCGACAGGTAGTAGTCGACGAAAGCGGTGAGGTCGGCACGGGTGGCCAGGTCGTTGGTCGTCACGTAGATGAACAACGGCCGGGACAGGGGATACTCGAAGCTGGCGATGGTCTCCACGGTGGGGGCCACACACCCCGATTCACCGTTGTCCAACTCGATCGCCTTGAGCACGTCGGCGTTCTCCTCGAAGAAGGCGAACCCGACCCATCCCAGCGAAGTTGGGTTCTCGGTGATGCCTTCGACGATCACGTTGTCGTTTGCCGAGGCGTTGTAGTCGGCACGGGTGAAGTCGTTGTCTTCACCCAGTCGCTCTTCGGAGATGTCTGCGATCACGAATTCCACAAACGTGTCGTAAGTCCCCGACTCCTCACCAGGGCCGTAGATCACGAGAGCGTCATCCGAGTAAGGGGCGTTGGGTGCACTCAACTCGCCAGCCAGGCCGTTGGCGTCCGACCAGTTCGCAAAGCCTTCCGACTCCGGCCCCAGCAGGGCATAGAGGTCGGTGAAGGCCAGACAACTCACAGCGTCATTGGCCGGATTGGTCATGACCGTGAGTCCGTCAGTTGCTATGTGAAGCTCGACGTATTCGACACCAGCTGCCTCACAGGTGGCGATCTCCTCATCGGAGATGGGACGGGAAGCGTCCGAGATGTCGGTCTCTCCGTTGCAGAACCTGGCGAACCCGTCACCAGTTCCCGGGCCCTCCACAGAGGTGGCCACGCCGGGGTTGGCCCCGTCGAAAGCCTCGCCGACCCGAGCCGTGATCGGCTCGACCGTCGAGGATCCCGAGACCACGATGCTCCCCGAGAGCTCCCCATCAACGGGCTCGGCCGTGGTATTCGGCTCCGCGGCGACCGTGGTGGTCGGTTCGTCTTCAGCTGCCGTGGTGGTGGTGGCGTCACCGTCTCCGCTACAGGCGGCGAGGACGAGGGCGAGGACGGCTACTAGACCGACCAAGCGCTTGATTCGGACTTTCATCCCTTGTTACTCCTTGTTAGAGAACCGTTCGATGCCGAACCATGGACGGTCACCCCCCCACGGTCCCTCAAGAAGCTAAGAAACCCCCTTGAACGACCGGGGGTAGGTAGGTGAACACCGGATGAACTTCTGGGTTGGGCCTGAGACTTGAGACCTGAGACTTGTAGGCCGCTGAGCGGCCCGTCTCCTCCCCCAGGAGCAAAGCGACGTTGGGGGAGGTGTCACCGAAGGTGACGGAGGGGGCTACTCCCGCGCGGTAACAGCTCCCTGCCTACAAATGCGCCGAGGCTCTAGCCCTCGCCAGTTCTTGGAGCACCAAATGAGCATCGATTCCGGAGACCACCGGGACTCGGCCCCAGGTCCCGTCGGCGAACAGCTCCCAGGCGAGCAGATCGTCGGCCAGAAGCACATCGATTACCTCGTCGATTCGGAACTGGAGATCGGGATCGGTGATAGGGGCCAGGGCCTCGACTCTCCGATCCAGGTTCCGGGGCATCAGGTCCGCAGAGCCGATGTAATAGTGACGGGTCCGACCCCGAGCCCCGAAGCGGTAGATCCTCGAGTGCTCCAGATAGCGCCCAACGATCGAGCGCACCGTGATGTTCTCGGAGAGGCCGGGGACCCCAGGGCGAAGACAAGAGATCCCTCGAATGATGAGGTCGATGCGGGTGCCGGCGTTGGAGGCCGCATACAACGATTCGATGATTCGGGCGTCGACCAGGGAATTCATCTTCAGCGTGATGTGCCCGTCCGACCGGCCTGCCTCGTCTTCGATGAGCTCGGTGATCCGGCTCCTGATTCCGTTCGGTGAGACGGCGAGCTTGCGATAGCTGGTCTGACGGGAGTACCCGGTCAAGTAGTTGAACACGTCCGAGAGATCAGAGCCGATCTCGGGGTCTGCGGTGAGAAGGGCCACGTCCTCATAGGTGCGCGCCGTCTTCTCGTTGTAGTTGCCAGTCCCGATATGGGCGTATCGGGCGACCCCCTCGCCCTCCCGTCTCACCACCAGAGTCACTTTGGTGTGCGTCTTCAACCCGACCACGCCGTACATGACATGAACCCCGGCGTCTTCCAGACGCTGGGCCCATTCGATGTTGCGCTCCTCGTCGAAGCGGGCCTTGAGCTCGACCAGGGCAACTACCTGTTTGTTCGACTCGGCCGCCTTGATCAGGGAGCCCATCACCGGGCTGCTGCTCGAGTTGCGATAGAGCGTCATCTTGATCGCGAGGACACGTGGGTCCCGGGCGGCGCGATCGATGAATGCCTCGACAGTCGGCGTGAACGAGTCGTAGGGGTGGTGCACGATCAGATCGCCCTGCCGAATCACCTCGAAGATGTCGACCGTCTCACCGGGCGGCCCGGCAAGACGGGAGGGAGTCACTCCGGGGAAGGTCTCGAATTTGAGGTCGGGCCGGTCGAGGTCGTACAGACCCCACAGCCCGGAGAGATCCAGTGGCCCATCCACCTGATACACGTCGTCTTCGTTGGCGCCCATCTCCCGCATCAGAAGGTCGAGCACCTCGGCCGGCATATCGGGGTGGATCTCGAGGCGGACCACCCGGCCAAAACGCCGTTGGGTCAGCTCGGATTCGATCGCCATCAGAAGATCTCCACCCTCGTCTTCCTCGACGTCGATGTCGGCGTTTCGGGTGACCCTGAAGACGTGGTGGCCGAGGACTTCCATCCCGGGGAACAGGGCACCGAGGTGGACCGCGATCACCTGCTCCAGGGGGACGAATCTCTCTCCGTCGGGCAAGACGACGAACCGGGGCAGGATCGGGGGGACTTTGACCCTGGCGAATCTGGCGAGACCGGTGTCCGGATTTCGCACGAACACCGCCATATTGAGCGAAAGGTTGGAAATGTATGGGAATGGGTGGGACGGGTCGACTGCCAGCGGTGTCACCACCGGAAAGACCAACTCCCGGAACTGGCCATCGAGGAACGCCCGATCCTCATCGTCGAGGGTGGGGTAGTCGCTGAACACGATGCCCTCGCTGCCCAGAGCCGGGGCCAGCTCCGACAGGAACTCCTTGGAGATGGTCTCGTACTGGAGGTCCACGACGTTTCTGATCGCGGCCAACTGCTGGCTGGGTGTCATTCCGTCGGGAGGGGTGGCGCCGACACCATGAGACACCTGTTCCTTGAGCCCAGCCACCCGCACCTGGAAGAACTCGTCGAGATTGTCGGACCAGATCGCGAGGAACTTGGCGCGCTCCAGGAGGGGGAAGTCGGGCCGCTGGGAAATGCTGAGCACGCGTCGGTTGAACTCGAGCCAGGAAAGCTCCCGGTTCAAGAAGTGATCGGGATCGAATTGCTCCACTTCGCTGGTGATGAATACCACTGCAGTGTTACCTATCGGTTAACGGGGGCCGACCCCAAAGCCACCAATCAGAAACAGCCGAAGATGCAGCGTCACCAATTCGACGCGCTCCTCCGGTCTGGCGGCAGCAAGCACAGTTCGCGCCGCGGACATGATCGAATCCTGGATCAGCCTCCCCGCAAGGTCGGGGGGCATCGATCGAAAATCGCCGGAGGCGACACCGTCGTGATAGAGCCCGACCATGGTGTTCGCCAGAGTGGCGTGGGCGGCGCGGATCCTGACCTCCGCCTCTGCTCCCATCCGACCCACCTCGCGGTGCAGGATCACTCCCAGCACCGGGTCGTTGATCACGAACTCGACAGTCCTCGTCGCCAGGTCGGCGAGCCGCTCGGGAGGGCTTCCGCCTGAAGGCATCTCTTCGATCAGGGCGTCGACCACTCCGGGCAATTCCTCCTCGACAAGGGTGGCGATCAGATCGTCTCGATCGGTGAAATAGTCATAGAGAGTGGTGCGCCCGACGCCTGCGGCGAGGGCGATCTCGCCGAGCGGAAGATCGGCCGTGCCCGCCTCATGGATCAGAGTTTTCGCCGCGTCGAGAAGGGCGCTCCTGGTGAGCACCTTGTGCTCGTCGATAGTGGCGGCGCGGATACGTGGCATCGAGAGCAAAGGCTATCCCGCCTTGGGACCAAGGGCCATCCGACTTGCCGACGTCTCCGGGGTGATCTCGCGTAGATTCGACCGCCAGGAGGAAGATATGCCCAACGACCAAGGATCAGAGCACGTCCCTCACGTGGGCGAAACCGTGGTGGTCCAAACCCAGGCCCGTCCCTGGAGCGGCCTGTTGCTCGGCCTCCTTCTCGGCCTTTCGATTGCCGTCATCCTGCAACAGGCAGGGGTTTGGCCGCTGGACCGGTTGTTGGTCTTTGGTGCTGCCGGGCTCTTCGGCCTCGCCGGCATCCTTCTCGCCGGTTGGGGACGGGAGCGGGTTTCGGGGATCTCGACCATCCTTCCACTTCTCATCGCGGTCGGGTTGATCGCTTGGGGGGCCACAGGTCTCGGCCAGCTCAACGAGACAGGCGAGCTCAACGGAGGCTGCACCGTGGAGGCTCAATCCGACGTCGACACCACGATCGTCACCGACAGCAGCCGCCGGAGCCCATTCGAGGTCGACCCCGAAGGCGGGCTTTCATGGTTCGCCACTTCACCGGGGCCCATCATGGACCACACCTGGGAGATCTGGGTCGATGTCGGAGGGTTTGAGGTCGTCGTTGCAGATGGCGGCGATCCGAACACAGACGGCGACCCGGAGAATGAGGGCGATGTCCCCGACGTATCGGTGTACGTGGAGGAAGTGACAGCGATCTCCGGCCAGCAGATTCGTGGCGTGTTCGAGGTCGGCGGCGACATCGCGGGCACGGGGGGAGCCTGCGATGGCTTCGCATTCGTGCGACTGACAGCCGATCCTCTCTCGACCCTGCCCTCACAGATCGCAGCTGGTCTGGCGTTGCTAGCCCTGATCGGTCTGGTCACCATCGCGATGAGAAGGACCCGAGAGGCCGAGGTCGTTGGGGTTGACGAAGAGGTAGTACGGCACGCCGTGGTGACGGAGGAGCCGATTCGGGACCGAGACCTGGCCGAGACCGGGCGGCACGAAGCAGAGGTCGAGCCCGACCAAACCCCGCTGGGAACGGCCGAGCCCGACGACGACGAGACCTATCCGCCCACGACTTGACAATCAAGCGCGCCACCACCGGGGTGGCACTGATCTTTCTCGTCAACGGTCTCGTGGTCGGGAGCTGGATCCCGAGACTTCCGGAGATCAGAGACCGGCTGTCGATGGACTTGGGGACGCTGGGCCTGACCCTTGCGCTCGGCGGTCTGGGGTCGCTCATCGGATCTTCGGTCAGTGGGCTGGTACTGGGCCGCATCGGATCGAAACGATCTGCGGTCGTCGGGGCCAGTTTGCTCTTCGTGCTCCTCCCCCTGATCGCCGTGGTTCCCAGCGCGTTCCTCCTCGGCACACTGTTGGCCGTCCTTGGGTTTGTCGACGCCCAGACCGACGTGGGCATGAACGCGGTCGGCGTTCGGGTCGAAGAATCCGTGGGGCGCTCGATCATGACCCGTCTCCACGGGTTGTGGAGTCTCGGGACTTTGCTCGGATCGGGTCTGAGCGCTCTCGGCGTGCTGGTCGGCGTCGGACTCGGCCCGCAATTGGTGGGCACCTCAGTCGCCAGTCTCATCGCAATCGGATTCGCGGCACGACTGGTGCCGGACGCCGCCCCCCGACCGGGCACTGGTGAGCGATCGGGAAGGGTCGCCCTCGGATTAACACTGGCAGGCGCGACGACGGCGATGATCGAGGGAATCCCGTTGGATTGGGGGGCGATCTTTCTCATCGACATCACCGGTGCCACCCTTGCGGTTGGCGGAACTGCGGCGATCTTGTTCACCGCGGGGATGCTGGCCGGCAGGATGGGTGGTGACTATCTCGTCGACCGTTTCCGGGCGGTTCCCACCCTGTTCGCCGGGATCTTGCTTGCCCTGGCCTCGATGCTGCTCGTCGTGATATCCGGTGCCACTGTGATCGCATTGATCGGATTCGGGCTCTGGGGACTCGGGGTCTCGGTGGCTCTTCCGGTTCTGTACAAGCTCGCCGGGTCTCACCCCACGTTCGCAGAGGGAGCCGGGCTCGCCGCCCTCACCGTCGGCACCAGGCTCGGATTCATGGCTGCACCGGCTCTCATGGGCCTGGTGGCCTCTGCTGTCAACCTGTCGGCCGCCCTTGCTTGGGTGATCGGGCTGGCGGCTGCCGCCTCGTTGGTGACGATTCGGATCACAGTGGCGGGCGGGGATGGAACTCGCGATTCCTTCCCGAGCCAGGGCATCTCATAATGTGGGAGCAGGCAGACGGGACAACAACATGAACAAACAAGCCGAATACGTGCTGCGCACCGTTGAGGAGCGGCGAATCCGCTTCATCCGGCTCTGGTTCACCGACGTCCAGGGGTTCCTCAAGTCGGTGTCGATCGGCCCGACCGAGCTCGAAGTGGCGTTCGAAGAGGGGATGACCTTCGATGGTTCTTCGATCGACGGCTACGCCCGAATCCAGGAGGCCGACATGCTGGCCAAACCGGATCCCTCGACGTTCCAGGTCCTCCCCTGGCGCACCGAGGAACAGGTGGCCCGGATGTTCTGCGACATCTACACGCCAGATGGTGAACCGTTCACCGGTGACCCACGAATCGTCCTCAAGAGGAACCTGGAGCGAGCCTCGGAGATGGGATACATCTTCTATGCCGCTCCTGAGTTGGAGTTCTTCTACTTCCGTGACTCTGGCCCAGTTCCCGAAGTCCTCGATCGGGGCGGCTACTTCGACCTGACACCGCTCGATGTCGCCCAGGAGTACCGGCGGAACACGATCAATGCCTTGGAGCACATGGGGATTCCCATCGAGCATTCCCATCACGAGGTGGCGCCCAGCCAGCACGAGATCATCGTGCGCTACACCGATGCATTGACGATGGCGGACAACATCATGACCTCCCGGCTCACCGTCAAGGAAGTCGCAGGGCAACACGGGATTTACGCCACTTTCATGCCCAAGCCGCTGGAGGACTACGACGGCTCGGGGATGCACCTTCATCTCTCACTTTTCGAAGGCGACGTCAATGCGTTCCACGAGCCGGGGACCCCAGGAGGCTTGTCCAAGGTGGGTCATGCGTTCATCGCCGGGTTGCTGCGCCACGCAGCCGAGCTGACCGCCGTAACCAACCAGTGGGTGAACTCGTACAAGCGTCTGGTGGCAGGGTTCGATGCACCGATCTACGTCTCCTGGGCTCGCAACAACCAATCTGCGTTGGTTCGCGTGCCCTCTGTGAAGAAGGGCAAGCCTTCCAGCGTCCGGGTGGAGTACCGGGCCGCTGACGCTGCTTGCAACCCCTATCTGGCGCTGTCGGTGATCCTTGCTGCCGGTCTCGAAGGAATCCGGGAGGGCTACGAGTTGCCACCCGAGGTCGCTGCCGACATCCACCGGCTCACCCCGGCCGAACGGGCCGCCGCAGGCGTCAAACGGCTACCCGAGACCCTGTCCGAAGCGTTGGACACACTCGAAAAGTCCGAACTGATGGCCGAGGCGCTAGGCGAGCACGTATTCGACTGGTTCCTTCGCAACAAGCGGCGGGAATGGGATCGGTTCCAGCATCACGTGTCCCAATTCGAGCTCGAGACCTACCTCCCGGTTCTGTGAACGTCGCCGTCCACCCCGCCGAATGCTCCGAAGGAGTTGCTGACGGCCTGATTCTCGGTGGCGCCACGGTGACCCATGCTCCCGAACTGGTGCCGGAGGATCGCGGGATCAACGATTCCGACCTCCTCCTGGTCGAGCTCGGCGATCAGCCGATGAGGAGACTCCGTGAGCTCAGCCGCATCGTCGAGACCATCGGTTTGCCGGTGATTGTTGTGGTCTCCATCGAGCATCTGGCTCTGATCGAGGGCGCAGCCGGGATCTCGGATTTCCTGACTACACCCGTGGACCCGATCGAGCTACGTCTGCGTCTGCAAAGACTCACAATGACGGAAGCCGCCGACGAGCTGGTGACCTTCAAGGATCTGGTCTTGAATCCACTCAACTATCAGGCGAGCCTCGCCGACGAGCCGCTGGACATGACTTTCATGGAGTACGAGCTGCTCCGCTTCCTCATGGACAACCCGGTGCGGGTCTGGTCACGGGAGCAACTCCTCTCCAAGGTCTGGGGCTATGACTACTACGGCGGGGCCCGCACTGTCGACGTTCATATCCGAAGACTGCGGGCGAAGCTGGGCGAGGAGCGATCATCGTGGATCACCACCGTGCGCTCCGTCGGATACCGGTTCGGTTAGGCAGCACATGGGATTTCGCACCAAACAGATCCATGCCGGGGTATCTCCCGACCCCACCACCGGGGCCATCCTCACCCCGATCCACCAGTCGACCACCTTTGTCCAAGAGTCGGTCGACGACTACATGGCGAAGGGGTTCTCATACAGCCGCGCCGGCAACCCGACGGTCAGGGCCCTCGAAGAGAAGCTCATCGTCCTCGAAGGAGGAGTGGACGCCACGGCCTACGGCACCGGCATGGCCGCGACGGTAGCCGTCTTCCTCGGCCTGCTCCGGGCGGGTGATCATGTCATTCTCGGCGACGTCGTCTACGGGGGCACCTATCGGTTCGCCGACCAATTCCTGACCAGATTCGGCGTCGATGTCTCCTTCGTGAACGCAGCCGACCCTGAGGCGATCGCGGCCGCTGTCGGCCCGACCACGCGAATGGTGTTCACCGAGACACCGGCCAACCCGACCTTGAAGCTCACCGACCTGCAGGCGGTGTCCAACATCTGTGTCGAGGCGGGCATCCTTCATGTGACAGACAACACCTTTCTCACTCCCTACTACCAGCAGCCGTTCCAGCTCGGAGCCAACGTCGTAATTCACTCGACAACCAAGTTCCTCGACGGCCACAACGCCACCCTCGGGGGGATCGTGGTTGTGGACGATGCCGAGCTCCAGGAGAAGATCGCCTTTGCCAGGATCGCCGCCGGCCTGGTCATGTCACCGATGGTGGCCTGGCTGACCCTCCAGGGAGTCAAGACCCTCAGCCAGCGCATGGATGCCCAATCAGCGAGCGCGATGGCCATTGCGCACTGGCTGGAGGGACATCCCAAAGTGGACTACGTGAACTATCCGGGACTACCCATTCACCCTCAACATGAGTTGGCGGTGAGGCAGGCGTCCGGTTTCGGGGCGATGGTGTGCTTCGAAGTCCACGGTGGGCTGGAAACGGGGAAGAAGCTGATGGATGCAGTCGAGTTGTGGAGCCTGGCCGAGAACCTGGGATCCGTTGAGTCGCTCATCACCCACCCCGTCACCATGACCCACGCCGCCGTGCCGCCGAAGGAGCGAGCGGCCACCGGGATCACCGATGGCCTGGTCCGACTCTCGGTCGGGCTCGAGGACGTCGAGGATCTGATCGAAGCCCTGGAGACCGCATTGGATCGGATTTAGGCGGAAACCGGACGACGACCCCTGACCAGGGCGTCCCGGGCGAACATCCGACCTTCATCGGTTTCCACAGGGCGGCGGACCACCTGTCCCTCGACGATGGTCAAGCCTTCCATCCAACCAATCATCTCGCCGACGTTCCAGAGGATGTCGGGGTACTGCGGTCCGCCGTGCCCATGCTCGATATTGCTCACATCGTGTCCGATCATGAACAGCTCGCCACCGGGATCGAGCCATTCCATCGCACGATGTACGACCTTCTCGTACTCCGCCGACTGGAGATGAAGGTAAGCGATCAGGATCAGATCGAACCTGGCATCCGGCTCCCATTCCAGAACGTCTCCAACCACGAAGTCGACATCACTCGCCCGGACCGACCCGCGTTCGATCGCCACCTGGGAAAAATCGACCGCGGTCATCCTCCAGCCCAGCGAAGCGAGCCAAATGGCATTGCGTCCCTCGCCGGCTGCCAGGTCCAGGCCTCTCCCCGGCTCGGCGTCATGAAGCCGGTCAAAGACGAACAGGTTGGGCGTTGCGGGCCAGAGGTGTGTCGCTTCCCGGTACTTCTCATCCCATTCCGAGGCGTCCATGCTCAGACGAACTCGATTCCCTGAGCCAGTGGCAGGTCGTCACCCCAGTTGATCGTTGTCGTCTGGCGTCTCATGTAGGCCTTCCACGCGTCGGATCCGGCTTCGCGGCCTCCCCCGGTCTCCTTCTCCCCACCGAAGGCGCCTCCGATTTCTGCGCCGGAGGTGCCGATGTTGACGTTGGCGATCCCGCAATCCGACCCGATATCGCTGAGGAACTTCTCGGCGTTGCGCATCGACTCGGTGAAGATCGCTGAGGACAAACCCTGGGTGACACCGTTTTGGATCTGGATCGCCTCATCGAGAGTGTCGAACTCGATGACCCACAGGATCGGGGCGAATGTCTCCTGTTGGGTGATCGTGGCCCCTGCCGGCACCACGGCGATTGTGGGCTCGACGAAGAATCCAGGCCGGTCGATGCGATTGCCGCCGGTGACGATCCTGGCGCCCTGCTCCCGCCCGATCTCGAGGGCACTCATCATCTGCTCGATGGCGCTCTCGCTCACGACCGGGCCCATCAGGGTTCCCGGCTCGGAGGGGTCGCCGATCTCGACCTGACGATATGCCTCGGCCAGCCGGTCGACCAACTTGTCCGAAATGGCCCTATGGACCAGGAGCCTCCGCAGCGACGTGCAGCGCTGGCCCGCGGTCCCCACCGCTGAGAAGAGAGTGGCGCGCACCGCCAGATCGAGGTCGGCGTCGTCCATGACAATCACCGCGTTGTTCCCGCCGAGCTCGAGAATCGTCCTCCCCATCCGTTGAGCCACGGCCGGGCCGACGATTCGTCCCATGTTGCATGATCCGGTGGCCGAGATCAGGGGGAGCCTCGTGTCCCGATTCATCTGGTTCCCCACCGTGGCGCCATCCCCCACCACGAGGTTGAAGACTCCTTCGTAGCCGCTGCCAGCCATCACTTCCTCGGCGATCCGGGTCACTGCGATCGCACTGAGCGGAGCGCGTTCGGATGGCTTCCAGACCACGGTGTCGCCACAGACAGCGGCGATGGCCGAGTTCCACGACCACACCGCCACCGGGAAGTTGAACGCAGAGATCACTCCCACCGGTCCCAAGGGGTGCCAGTGCTCGTACATCCGGTGCTGGGGCCGCTCCGAGGCCATGGTGTTGCCGTACAGCTGGCGGGAGAGGCCGACTGCGAAGTCGCAGATGTCGACCATCTCTTGGACCTCCCCGACCCCCTCGGGGAGGATCTTTCCCATCTCCAGGGTTACGAGGGCGCCAAGGGCCTCGATGTTGTCGCGCAAGGCATCGCCAAGACGCCTCACGTACTGGCCGCGCTGCGGTGCCGGGAGAAGCTTCCAACGTTGGAAGGTCTCAACCGAGTTGGCGACGACCTGCTCGTAATCGTCGACCGAAGCCATCCCGACCGACGCCAGGGGCTCGGAGGTGGAAGGGTCGATGACGTCGATCGTCTCACCGGTCGCATCGAGCCACCGGCCCCCGAAGACGCCGGAGTTGGTCTCAGACAAGCCGAGCTTGTCGAAGACCTCAGCCTTCTTCATCGCGCCGCCACAACATCGATCTCAACCAGGAAACCGCCAGGCAGGGCACCGGCTTGAACGGTGGACCGCGCCGGAGGCTCCTGGTCGAGAAACCCGGCGTAGACCGCGTTCACTTTCGTGAAGTCTTCGATGTCGGCGAGGAAGATGGTGGTCTTCACGATGTCGGCGAGACCGAGCCCGAGGTCGCCGAGAATCGCGGTGATGTTCGACATCACTTTGGTGGTTTGAGCTTCGACATCGTCCGGCGACCGCTCCTTGGTGATCGGGTCCACTGCGACCTGGCCTGAGACGAATACGAATCCGTGGGCCTCGGTGGCGACCGAGTAGGGGCCCATCGCGCCTGGTGCCGACGGGGTGTCCGGGACGTTCTTTGGCACCACTGCTCCTATGTCGGGGAAACGGAGGCTAACTGACCGGTGAGGACCTGGGCGCGGTCCGGAGAACCGTTTAAGAAAAGGAGTTGCCACACCCGCAGGTGTGGGACACATTCGGGTTGTTGATCGAGAACCCGGTCTCCATCAAGCCATCCTTGTAGTCCAACGTGGAGCCGCGCACCATCTCCGCGCTCTGCGGGTCTACAACCACCCGGACGTCCCCGAACTCTTCGACGATGTCGGCCTCGTCGATCTGAGAGTCGAAGTACATCTCATAGGAGAATCCGCTGCAGCCCCCGGGGCGAACCGCCATCCGGAGCGCAAGATCGGTGTCGGTCTCGGCCTGGATCAGTTCACGCACCTTGTCGATGGCGATATCGGTGAGGAGGACCGTCTTCTGCGGCTGATTGGATTTGATGCTGAGGATCTGTGTCATAGGTTGAACCTGGATTCATTCTAACCCGGCTTCGGACCTGGGCCATCACGCCAATTTGTTCGGCGTCGCCGGGACCTCGCTCGATGTCGTTATCCATGCGGTGTCTCTTACCATGGGGGGTGATGCCCACCCGTGACGACGTCCTCAAGACCCTGGAAGGGGTCCGTGACCCAGAATTGGGCGGGAACGTCGTCGAGTTGGGCATGATCAGCGACGTGACGGTCCGTGGAGCGACCGTCGACATCGGTCTGGCCCTCACCGTGGCCGAATGCCCGTTGCGAAATCAGATCGAGAACGACACCCGCAGACGGATCCTTTCCATGCCCGGGGTCGACGAGTTGAACCTCAGAACCACCGCGATGACCAAGAAGCAGCGCGCCGACCTGATGTCGGTGGCACGGCAGAAGGTGAGGGACAACGCGGAGCCGACCCAGGTCTCACCGACAACCCGCGTCATAGCCATTGGATCGGGGAAGGGCGGGGTAGGCAAGTCTTCGGTGGCGGTGAACCTCGCGGTTGCCCTGGCAGCGTCTGGTTTCCGGGTGGGCTTGCTCGACGCCGATATCTGGGGGTTCTCGACCCCGCGCATGTTGGGTGTCGAGGACCGGCTTCAAGCCAACGACGAGACCCAACTCATCGAACCGGTCGAGGCCCAGGGCGTGAAGCTCGTTTCCACCGGCCTGATCATCGAGTCCGAGGAGACCGCCCTCATGTGGCGGGGCCTGATGCTGTCCAAGGCCCTCGAGCAGTTCCTGAAACAGGTCGCATGGGGTGACCTCGACTATCTGGTGATCGACCTGCCGCCGGGCACCGGCGACATCCAGATGGCGCTGACCCGGCTCCTCCCCCAAGCCGAGATGGTGGTGGTGACCACCCCGCAGCGGGCGGCGCAGAAGGTGGCGGTCCGCGTCGCCGACATGGCTCGACGCTCCCACATGCCCATCGTCGGGGTCATAGAGAACATGGCCGGTCTCGCCTGCGACTGCGGGCAGGTCCATAACGTCTTCGGCGAGGGCGGAGGCCAGGAGCTCGCCGACGACCTAGGCGTGCCCCTCATCGCCTCGATCCCGCTCGATCCCGAGGTGGTGCCCGGCGGCGACCATGGGGCGCCCGTGGTGGCTTCCGGGACCAATTCGGCCGCGGGCAAGGCCCTCCGCGAAGCCGCAGAAACCCTGGTCACCCTGGTCCCACCGGCCGACCTCGAGACCTGCACCGGCCGGATCGCCAAGATCCTGGCCGAGCTCGAGATCGGCGCCTAGGGCAGATCTCCTCGACTTCGCATCGGTTCTGTGCTCTGTCGGCCTAGGGGGCGACCGGCTGCCCGCTCAACCGTCGATAGGCGTAGGCCGAGGCGATGATCGTCACCGGGATGGCAACGATCAGCCCGATCCCGCAGAGGATTGCGCCGACGATGAAGGCCAGGATGGAAGCGAAGAACAGCCCGACCACCGCGCCGAGGTTCTTATTCACCAGATCGAAGCTGGCCTTTATCGCGTCGAAGGCAGGTAGCCCCTTGTCGATGATGAACTGGTACGTGAACTGGGAGAAGAAGACCAGGATCAGCCCTGGTATCACACACAGCACGAATCCGATCGCGGTGCCGATCGCCAACATGATCGATGCCAGGACAATCTGACCCAGGTTGTCCATCGAGAGGAACGTGTTCATGTCGATCCGCTCACCCTTGGTTATCTCCAGGGCCCCCCGCACCACCGCAGCCTGGACGAGAAGACTCACCAGGGCGCCGAGCAGGGAGAAGAACAGATATCCGAAACTGAAGAAGGCACCAATACCGAAATCGTCCGGATCGGTGATCGAACTCATGCCACCGACGAACAGGCTGCCGATCAGATTCACTACCAGGATGACGACGAAGAAGATCACCATTGCGATCAGGATCGGGCCCATGTATTCCTGGAACTTCTTCCATCCGTAGCTGAAGGCTTCCCCCACGTTGAAGGGTGCTGCCCCCCCTGACGGTGGTGGAGGAGGCGGCGGTGACGCCGGAGGCTCGGAGGGAGGCGGCGGTGACGCCGGAGGCTCGGAGGGAGGCGGCGGTGACGCCGGAGGCTCGGAGGGAGGCGGGGGTGGCGGAGGCGG
>JALYNX010000158.1 GCA_030772935.1 Actinomycetota bacterium
GGTGGAGACAGTGAGGGCCATGAACCGGACATCGGGCTGCTGGGGGCGGATCGCGTCGATCACCGAGGCCCCGCCGCCTCCGGGGAGCTTTACGTCGAGCACAACGAGTTGCGGATTGCGCTCCCGCGTCAGCTCGATTGCGCTGTCGACGTTGTCCGCCTCGCCGACGATGTCGAACGAGTGATCGAGGATCGCCCGCATTCCCGCCCGCACCACGTCATGGTCGTCGACAAGCAGGATGCGCAATCTGTCAGTCATCTCAGACCTCGACGGTGATCTTGATCTCGGTGCCTGACTCACGCCCCGAGTCGATGTCGATGACTCCACCCACGGACTCGACCCGTTTGGCGAGACGCTCGTGAACCCTGGTCCGCGCCCTTTCGTCGGTGAAGCCTGAACCCCGATCCCGGACATGGATATGAGCATCGCCGTTGCTGAACTCGGCGTAGAGGGCGATGTTGGGCGAACCGGAGTGCTTGGCGGCGTTGGCCAGTGCTTCCCTTGCAGCTTCAACCGCCGCGGCCAGACTGACACTCAGCTGGGCGTCGTCGCGGATCACCGCCTCAATCTCGACTCGATGGGTGTCCTCGATCTCGTCCCGGACTGCGAGAAGAGAGGCCCGGAAGCTGTTGGGGAACTCGGAGCGCCACTCCTCGATGTTGCGCCGCAATTCCCGTTCCTGGCGACGGGCCAGATAGCGAGACTGCGCCGGATCGTCGGCTCCCATTCGGATGGCGTGCAGGGTCTGCAGCACCGAGTCGTGGAGACGATCGGCGAGCGCCGCCCTCTGTTCGTGGAGAAGGACAACCGCCTGTTCCTCTGCGAGACGTTCCTGGGCCTGCTGACGCGCGATGTCGTAGTCGCGCAACTTGTCAAACGTCCAGCCGACGATGGCCCCGACTACGAAGAAGATGACACTTCCGGCCGCTCGCACGGCACCGAGCTCGGCGATGATGTGGACGAGGAATTGCTCGATCCCGAGGATCAGGGCGGCGAGGAGGGAGCCGGGCAGGCCTCCGGCCAGGGCGCCAGTGAAGACGAGTGACAGCGGGAGACCGCCGTGGAAGAGCTCTTCGGCGCCTGAGGCAACCGAGGCTGCGCCGATGGCCAGCATCGCGACCACATCGAGGGCCAGCCAACCGATCGATGACATCGTCTTGGGGTGAGCCCGAGACATATACCAGGTGAGCACGGTCCAAACGACGGCCAAACCCAGAGAAGCCCAGACGATCCAAAGGGTCGGTGGGGGGTCGACCGCAAGGGTGATCCCCACCAGGATGGCCATCCAAACCAGTCCCAGGAAGCGGAAGATCACCACCATGCGGCGAAGCGTTGCCTCGAGCTCTGGGCTCCCCCGGTGGCTGAATCGGTTGGTCATTGGAGACGAAGCTAGCCCTCTGTCTGAGTCCGGAACCCGATTCGCGAGGTAGAGCGCCATTCGCTGGAAAGTTTGACTGTGGGGGACCGCCTTGGCGGTCCCCCACAGGGTCCCCATTGTCGCTTCGAGGGACGTGGTTCCCCTGAAGTCCCACATGAGATGATGACTCGCACTACTCATGACGACCATGGGGGATCTCCCCCATGCACGCGGCGACCTCATTGAGAACCAATGAAACACGGCCACCGTCAAACGGTGGCCGTGTGGGTCAGCGGCGGGTCGTGGGGGAACCCTTCGCAGCAGGTCTAGAAGGCTTGGCCGACGGCAGGGACCACCAACAGTACCGCGGCGAGCGTGGCGAGGCGGATCGCAGTCGGGTTCATCGCGGCACGGATCGACGCGCCGGCAAGGCCAACGCCGATCAGGACCGGAATCCAAACGTTTTGGGCTCCAAGGGTGGCTAGGAGCAGAACCAGGGTGGCCACGATGACACCCACCACTCCGATCAGCGCCCTCGTCACCTTGCCGACGGGATGGGCGGCCCAGTCAGTGAAGAATTCGGCTGTTGATGCAGTCATGAACCCTATTTCGGCACAGATGGCGCTGTGCTTTAGCGGACGAAAGTGGGTCCAGCGGCTCAGCTCCGCTCGGAGATCCATATCCCGAGGCGAACCGGGTGCAGGGTTTCCTGGACCACGTTGGTTAGCCCGGAGGTCAGCTGGTCGAAGTTGGTCTGGTCCCGGAGTTGGACGGTGAATCGGTCCACCACCTGCTGGCTTTGATAGCGACTTCGATTGAAGCGACGGTCGACCCAGTCCTGGATCCTCCTTCTCGCCGGGTTGAACAAGGCGGCGACCGCCAGAGTGGAGCCAGCGACGGCGAGGGAGGAGTCGGTGGGGAGGAATGAGGTGAGCAGGGCGACGCTGCCGAAGAATATCCCGAGCAGCAGCGCGACGACGAGCGTGTAGGAAACAGTGCGGGAGATGATCCGGTCGACCTCGTACAACCGGTACCTCAGGACCGCGATGGCGATTGCAGCCAACGCAAGGGTGATCACCAGAGAGCCGATGGCTCCGACGAGCCCGGTCGAGGCGACGCTGCGGGAAATCGCCAGCTCGATCGGGAACCAAATGATCTGCAACAGGGCCGCATAGGCGAGCCATTTCATCTGTTGACGGGTGATGCCCTCGGAGCGTCGGAAGCGGACGATGACTGCCCCACACGCGGTCAGGGTCGTGAAGATGAGGGCAACCCCAAAGGCGCCAGCTGTGATCTCGCCCAACGGATGCAGAACATCTCGCAGCGGGTTCTCGGTAACAGCAGTTGCCTCGTCGCCACCCCAGCCGCCGTTGGTCAAGGGGGCCAGGACTGCAAGAGAACCCGTTACCCAGAGAAGGGCGCGAACCCAGCGCCACCGTTGTGAGGGGAGCATTCCGTCGGGGAAATAGATGAAGGCCGCGAGCAGGAACGGCATCCAAAGAGACGCTGCCGCGTTCGAGGCAGCCTCTGCCAGACCGGCACCGGCGACATCCCGGTTCTCCAGGAGAATCACGGTGGGTATGAAGAGAAGCCAACCGAGGGAAAAGATGAGACCGGAGGCGAGGAGGAAACGACCGACGACATTGCCGGGCCGGTTGGCGAGGATGATGACTCCAGTGGAGATCATCGCCCCCTGGAGAATGGCCCACCCGATATCGGCCACGGTGAACACAGACGTGCCCAGACGCAGGGCGAAGACCACCGAGACTGCGACCACCAGCGCCCAGACGGGGACCAGCACCCAGAGCACCGGGTTCTTGGCCGCAGGCCTGACCGCCGCCTTCTCCTGACTAGTTGTCACGGTCCCTTTCGTCACCACCGACCGGCGAATCATGGCAGGCAGGGGTTACGAAGACGTTACGGGGATCACCACTGGCGAAGCAGCCAAACCTCCGGCTCGGGGTTCCCCGCGTCGACATCTGCAAAAAGGGACACGGCCCGCATCAACTCCTCCTTGGCCTCGGTGTCCCGCCCTGCCGTGTGATGGACGTCGGCGAGATGATTGTGCAGGGCGGCCTCGCGGTGGCGGTTCCCGGTTCGAACCGCGATTCCGATGGCTTCTTCGATCAGACGGACCGCGGCATCGTCCTCTCCCGCCGCGGAATACAACAGTGCCTGATTGTTCAAGGCTGCCATGCGAAGCAGGTCATCATCTGCTGCCAGCTTCATCGCCTCCTCGAGATGTCTCATGGCGATGTCGGGGTCCGGGGACACGACACCGAGAATGTTCTGGACCCGGGACAGTTGCTGCGAGTTGCCGCTCGTAGCTGCCGAATTCACTGCCTCCTCGGCGTGCGCCAGCGCACCCGAGGCGTCGCCAGTCCGATGACGAAGCAGCGCCCAGTCGGCATGCACCTCAGCGGGCTGCGGGTGCAGGGGCAGGGCTCGCTCATAATGCTCTTCGGCGAGGGCGAAGCGCCCGACGAGACGTTGCACTTCACCCAACCTGTGTTCGGCAAGGCCCAGGAGATCGCCGTCGGCCAGGGCTGCCGCTCCGTTCAGCTCACGTAGAGCGCGGTTGTAGTCGCCGAGGGACATGGCGATCTCGCCAAGAGCGAGATGGATCGCGGCCTGCTCTGCATGCCCCAGGCCAAGCGCCTTGTCATAGAGGCTGCGGGCTTCGGCATGGGCATAGACCTCACGGGAGAGATCTGCCGCCCGTCGGTACCACTCGACACTGGTGCTTGCGCCGGCACCTTCGAGTTGGGCAGCCACTGCAGCAGCGAGCCGGGGGTCGGACTCCGAGTGAGGTCGGTCGGCGAGTGCCGCAGCCGCCCTGCGGTGGAGGAGACGGCGTCGAATGAGGGAGGTCGATTCGTAGGTGAGCCGTTCCAGGGCGTCGAGGTTGAAGGCGAGCCCGTCACCCTCAGGCCCTTCTCGCAGGAGTCCGGCTGCCACCAGTTCCTCGACGGCGTCAACCACCTCGTCCTCGGTGCGACCGCTTGTTTCTCGGAGCAGCGCGGCGTCGCAGACTCCGTTGAGCACCGCCGCTGCGGCCGCGACCTGACGCGCCAGATCACTCAGATCTCGTATACGGGATTCCATGTATCGAACCATCCCGAGCCCTTCGACCTCGCCGTCGCCTCCGTTCGAAAGCTCCTCGGTGACGAGCAGCGGTACCCCGCCGGTTCTTCGGTGCAGTTCCTCGGCGGCGGCGAGCGAACCCGCGACATCGATCAGTTGCCCGACGGCAAGTGGCTGGAGGTCGATCCGGAGCTCTGCTGTGGACGCCAGCTCGGCGGTCGGCTCGGAGAGCGGCTCGCCCGACCGAGCCGAAATGGCGATGAGGATGGGCAGACTGCGGACCCGACTCGCGACGTAGGAGACGAGACCGGCCGACGCCGGGTCGAGCCACTGCACATCGTCGACCATCATCAGGATCGGCCGGATCCGGGCCAACTCGCTCAGGATCGTGAACACCCCGTCGAACAGGCGCAGCTCGCCGAATGGGTCCGTGCTCTCGTTGGTCACAGGGGCTTCGTGCAGTTCTGGGACGAGGCGAGCGATCTCGCCGAGAGCCCACGGAGGAAGACGATCCCGATTGGCCTCCACCAGAGGCATCGCGGATCGAAGCAGTTGCGCTGCCACTCCGAACGGGAGGTTCTGCTCCATGCGGAAGGCGCGCCCGGAGAGAATCGAATGATCGAGATGCCCTGCGGCTGTCCCGAGCTCCTCGAGAAGCCGGGTCTTTCCCATCCAAGCTGCCCCGGTGATGGCGACGAGTTTGCCGCCGTCAGCGACCGTCTCCAGAGCGCCCAACAGGATGGCGATTTCGTCCTCGCGGTCGATCATGTCTCCGGCTGGGGGCGTGGGGCTCGGCTGGGCCCTGACCCTCTTCCGGACACCGGGAGCAGGTGGAAGATCCTCGTCGAGGATCGCCTCGTAGAGCTCGGTGGTTTCCTCGAGTGGCGCAACACCGAGTTCCTGGTCGAGCACGGCAATACAACGCCGGTATGCCTCAACTGCGCCCGGCCGGTCCCCGTCCCAGGCGTGAAGCAACATCAGTAGCCGGTAGGAGGGCTCGTGAAGCGGGTCCAGGTCGATCCAACGGTGAACGGCGCGTAGGGCAGCGGAGTAGTCGCCCGACGCTGCCTTCGCCATCGCCAGACGCTGGAAGGCCGTGCCGGCCTGGATGCGAAGCGATTCGGTGACAGTCCGGGCCCAGTCCTCGAATTCGGCCGCATCTCGTATCGAGAAACCTTCCAGGAAGTCCCCCCGATAAAGGTCCGTTGCCCTCTCGAGATGTGGGATGCAGGCCTCGCAGACGTCTCGCCCGTGATGATCGTGGTGGCCAGTCGCCTCGATCTCGGAGGTGAAGGTCCGGATGTCACTCGGCGTGTCGTCGACAAGGGTCACCCGTATCCGGTCGGCGGTCACGGTCTCGTGGCCAACCGCGGTCCGCAATGACGAGAGTGTGCGGCGGAGTGTGGCCCGAGACCGCTCGGAGTTCGACTCGGGCCAGAGCAAACCAGCCAGGCGGTCCCTGGTTGCCGTTGTCTCGACAGCCAGATAGGCCAGGAGGGCGATTGCCTTTCGGGTGTCCACCTCGATGGGTGATCCCGCGCGCTCGATTCGGGGCGGCCCGAGCAGTCTGATGTCGATGACTCTTCTCCTCCCAAGACCAAGATAGGACTGCGTTACGAGTTAGTGGCAGGATCGATTCACGGAACGCAACTCTTCGACCGTATCGTTTACGTAACGAGACCGGACCAATCTCTCGATGGTGACGGGTCATGCAGGCGGACAGGCGATGAGCAACAGGAGATCGAGGGTGAGAACCCGCCTGGTGCCGCTCCTGCTCATGGGGTCAGGTCTGACTCTTCTGACGTTCTTGCTGGTTGTCGACCATGCGGTCGACCAGTCCGGTGACGTTGTGTTGCTCTTCGCCGGAGCCGTGTTCACCGTCCTTGGTGCCCTGATCCTTGCTCGGACCGACGGGAATCGAGTTGGCTGGGTGGTTTCGGTGACCGGTCTGGCTCTGCTGGCCGGTGGAGTGGCCGGCCACTTCGGCGAGCGAGGGAATCTGATCGCAGGGTCTGTGAGTGGTGCTTTGTGGCTGTCGTGGTTCTTCCTGGTCGGTCTGCTCGTTTTCTGGTTTCCAACTGGCCTGCCATTGTCCCCACGGTGGCGGTGGATTGGCTGGATGGGATTCGTCGGCGAAGGTCTGAGTCTCACCTATATCGTGAGCGACCAAGTCTGTCTCGAGCCATCTGAGACCGGAACCTGTCAGGTCTGGGCGGACAACCCCATCGGCATACCAGGTGTGCCCAACCCGGAGTTCGGAGAGCTCTCCGGACTTACGCTCGCTCTGGGCGCTGGTTTTGTCCTGCTGGCTGCGGTCTCATTGGTTGTCAGATACGTTCGGGCACGCGGAGTGGAGCGTCTCCAGGTCAAGTGGTTTGCCTTCGCAGTGGTGTTCGTGATCGCATTGCTGGTTGCCCAAGAGACCATTGGCCGTGCCGTCGGGATCCCGGAGGCGGTCGGCAGCTATGTCTTCGGCCTTGCCGTGTTGACCATGCCGGTGGCCGTGTCCGTCTCGGTGTTGCGATATCGCCTCTATGAGATAGACCGGATTGTCTCTCGCACTGTGTCTTACACGGTGGTTGTCGTCTTGTTGGTGGCTGTCTATGTCGGTGGGGTTACCTGGTTGAGCTCTCTGCTCCCTGACCAGTCTCGACTGGTCGTGGCCGCGACCACCTTGGCGGTGGCAGCCCTGTTCAACCCGGTTCGCAGACGGGTCCAGGGGTGGGTGGATCGGCGGTTCAACCGGTCTCGTTACGACACCCAGCGGGTGATGGACCGCTTCGCAGGTTCGTTGCGGGATCAGGTCGACACCGCCGAGGTCGTCGAGGGCTGGGTGGGCGTCGTCTCTGAAACCATGCAACCCGCCGCCGTAGGGGTCTGGCTCCGAGGGAAGACGGCGACATGAGCGCCCGGCGGGCAGGCTGGATCGCCGTGACCATGTGGCTGGCTGGTTTGACGGCGTTCGTGCTCGCGGTGGTCCTGGCTGACCTGAACCCGCCGATCTCGACAGTCCAGGAGTCCGAGAGTGCCGTCGAGGGAGCGCTGTGGCTCTCGACGTGGGTCGGCTTCGGTCTTGTCGGAGCCATCGTCGTGTCGCGCCAACCGGGCAATCGCATCGGCTGGATTCTGAGCGGCGTCACTTTGGGTGTCGGAGTCGCGGTATGGGCATCGGCATACGCTCGATTCGCATTGGTGACCGAAGCAGGCGGTTGGCCCTTCGGTGCCGCGGCCGCCTGGGTCGCTACATGGGCCTTCTTCTTGCCGGTGGGCCTCGTGGTGATGCTCGTCGTCCTGTACCCGACGGGGACACCGACCCGTTTGGGTAGGTGGGTGCTACGGGCTTTCCTGTTCGTGGCAGCGGTGGACGCGGTGATCTACGCAATCCGACCCGGTCCGGTGGAAGGGGATACCCCGCCTGACAACCCACTGGGCATACCCGGCACCCGGCCCGTGCTCGATTCGGCCACCGAGTGGCTGGGAAACCTCCTCGCCTTCCTCGCCGTCATCGCGGTCATCGACGCCGTCCGGCGCTTCAGGAGATCGGCCGGGGCCGAGCGTCTCCAGTTCCGCTGGTTTCTTCTCGCCGTTGCGGTGTTCCCGGTCATGTTCCTGGCCGCGGGTTTTCTCGAGGAGTTCGTTTTCGGCGTCCAGGGCTTTGACCCTGTGGTCGTCGTCTTTGCCCTCTGGGGCAACGGGACCGCCGTTGCCATCGGGGTGGCTGTCACCAGGCATGGCCTCTACGACATTGATCGGATCGTGTCCCGCACGGTGTCCTACGCGTTGGTCGTCGTCTTGTTGGCGTCTGTTTACGTTGGTGGAGTCACCGGGTTGACCTCCCTACTGCCTGACCAGTCGCAACTGGTGGTGGCGGCCTCGACGTTGGCGGTGGCGGCCCTGTTCAACCCGGTCCGGCGAATGGTTCAGGATCTGGTGGACCGGCGGTTCAACCGGTCTCGTTATGACACCCAGCGGGTGATGGACCGATTCGCTGGCTCGTTGCGGGACCAGGTCGACACTGACGAGGTCGTCGATGGTTGGGTCGGTGTGGTTTCGGAGACCATGCAGCCCAGGTCGGTTTCGGTGTGGGTGAGGCAATGAGAGTGCCTGCTCGGTGGGCGGTGGCGGGGTGGGTGGTGCTACTGCTCGCGGCCGCGGTCATTTGGCTGACGCTGTCGTGGGAAAGCATCGACGCGTCTGCAGGATCTGATCGAGGTGGTGGATGGATGGGTCTCGGTGGTGTCCCGGACCATGCATCGAGCCGTGGTCGCGGTGTGGACAAAGGACGACTCCCGTAACGATTTCGGGACGATCGAGGAATAACAAGGGGCATATGGTCCAGCTGATGAGACGACGCAAGAGGGAAGAACGGCAAGCGGAGTCGGTCGAGGCAACTCTCAGGCCGAGCACCCGTCTCATCGACGCGGTCCCGATTCCAGCGGGCGACCCACTGGAGACCGTACTTCTCTCCAACGGCGGGCCTTTGGAATTGGCTTCGCTCGATCTCGAGTCCGAGGCAATCCAGGCGATGCGAGACCAGGGCGTCGACCTCATCGTGCCCTTGATCGGGCAGGGCGAGTTGCTCGGTGCGCTCTACTTGGGCCCTCGTCTCTCTGATCAGCCGTATTCCACCGATGACCGAAGACTGCTCGGGAGCCTCGCCTCCCAGGTAGCTCCAGCGATGAAGGTCGCGCAGCTGGTCCGCGAGCAGCAGGCCGAGGCCAAGGAGCGCCAACAAGTTCAACAAGAGATGCAAGTGGCTGCGTTGATTCAGCAGACTCTGCTCCCCCAAGACCTGCCGTCGATCTCTGGCTGGGGCATCGATGCCTTCTATCGACCGGCACGGGCAGTGGGAGGGGACTTCTACGACTTCATTCACTTGGACGACGGCAGGCTCGGTGTTGTAATCGGGGATGTCACCGACAAGGGGGTGCCCGCCGCTCTGGTGATGGCCACCTCTCGGTCGATGCTGCGCGCTGCAGCCCACAACCACAGTGCTCCCGGCGCGGTTCTCTCCGAGGTCAACAATGCGTTGGTTTCCGAGATCCCCCCAGCCATGTTCGTGACCTGTCTCTACGCGATCATCGACACTCACACCGGTGAGGTCGTCTTCGCCAACGCCGGCCACAACCTGCCTTACGTCAGGAGTTCCTCCGGTGTCGCCGAGTTGAGGGCGACCGGAATGCCCCTCGGGTTGATGGTGGGAATGGAATACGACGAGCAAACACACACCCTCGCCCCCGGCGATGTCATGGTCCTGACGAGTGATGGGATAACCGAGGCCCACAACGCCGAGGGCGAGATGTACGGATTCCACCGATTGATGGGCCAGGTGGGAGTCAAGCCCAGGGATGGGGACGTGGTGTCGGCTCTGGTTGGGAATCTCGAGCAGTTCACCGGATCCGACGCGGAGCAGGAGGACGACATAACCCTGGTTGTCGTCAAGCGGACCTCTTCGGCTCAGGACAGCGCGTCCGCCTTTGGCGATCCGGGCCCCGTCGTGCTGGGGACATTCAGCCTCCGGAGCGAAGAGGGAAACGAGCGAGCCGCAATCGAGCAGGTCATGGAGGCAGTGAGCGAGCTCGGCCTCGAATTCGCCCAGGTGGAGCGTCTCAAGACCGCCGTGGGTGAGACCGTGATGAATGCCATCGAGCATGGCAACGAGAACCGGCCCGAGCTGATGGTTGATGTTGTCGTGGTCGCCACGGATCAAACCGTCGAGGTCAGGGTCACCGACCACGGCGGTGGCAAAGCGATCCCCGAAGTAGAGACTCCTGACCTCGAGGCGAAGCTGGCCGGAGAACAGACTCCCAGAGGATGGGGGCTGTTCCTGATTGGGCAAATGGTCGACGACCTTCGCACCGAAAGCGTGGACGGGACCCACACCGTGGAGCTCGTGATGAACAGAAAGGGACGTGACTGATATGCCTGAGGAATTCGAAGTCAACGTAGTGGAGCGCGCCGACGGCGACACCATCATCGAACTTTCGGGGACCGTGAATCGACTGGCCAAAGAGACGCTCGAGACCGCATACGAAGCGACCGGAGGCGCACGGGTGCTTCTCGACTTCAGGAAAGTGGACTACATCAACTCGACCGGTATCGCCGTCATCGTTGGCGTGCTGGCCATGGCACGAGCCGAAAACCGGGTGGTGGGTGCTTACGGCCTCAGCGATCACTACCGGGAGGTGTTCCAGATAACCCGACTGGCCGACTTCATGACCATCTATGACGACGAAACCGCTGCAGTGTCAGCGGGTACTTGAGGAGAGGAAACAATGCCAACCGCCAATCTGACCATGACCGTGCGTGATGTGACCGATGGTGTCCGCGTGATCGACATCTCGGGCGAGATCACCTCCTTTTCCGAACCCGAGATCGCGGCTGCCCACGAAGAGGCGGCGACCGGTGGTGTCGAAGCTGTGATCCTCAACTTCGAGGGTCTCGAATACATGAACAGTGGAGGGATCGGCCTCCTCGTGACGACACTGATTCGGGCACAACGCTCGGGGCACAGGCTGTTGGCCTTCGGGCTCACCGACCACTATCGACAAATCTTTTCCCTCACCAGACTCGACGAGGCAATCGAGATCTTCGACGACGAGTCAGGGGCCGTTGCCTCGACTGGGTGAGTCGCGGGATTATCCGGCGAGGGCGGCGCGGGCGGCGTAGAAGCCACACATCCCGTGAACGCCCGCCCCCGGGGGCGTGGCGGAGGAGCAGAGGTAGAGCCCTTCCCCGATGCGATAGGGCCCGGTCGAGCCGAACTGGAACACTTTCCTCGGCCCGAACCCACCACCTGCGATGTCACCCCCGATGTAGTTGGGATTGTGGGCCTCGAACTGGGCGGTGTTCATGAGGTGACGCTCCAGGATCAGATCCCTGAATCCAGGGGCAAACCGTTCGATCTGCGCCTCCATCGCCACAGTCATATCAACGTCGGATCCGTTCGGCACATGGCAATACCCCCACGCCGTTTGCTTGCCGACTGGGGCGCGACCAGGGTCGAAAAGCGACTGCTGCGCCACCAGCACAAACGGAGCATCGGGATGGTGCCCTCCGTATACCAGATCCTCAGAAGCCGCCACTTCCTCCCAAGTTCCGCCGACGTGAACGGTCCCGGCCCGAGGACTCCACTCGTCCAACCACGCGATAGGGCCGTCGAGGGC
>JALYNX010000159.1 GCA_030772935.1 Actinomycetota bacterium
GCACTGCATCTGCCAGTCCCACCCGTGCCTTCTCCATGAGCTCGACCTTGACGTAGGCACCTTCGACTTCCTCGGCGCGAGCCAGGACCTGTTCCACCGTCCCCCTGAGAGTGACCAGGCGCCGACCCGAGGTGAGCGGGACGGCAGTGACCTTGGACGGAAGCCCGGGGGCAGCCTCGATCAGGAGCGCACCTTTGCGGTCGTCCACCTCACCGAAGTCGAGCTGCAGTGGAGATCCCGAGTACCACACCGAGCCCCCATGTGGGACCTTCTGCTGGCGATGGAGGTGTCCCAGAGCCACGTGGGAGAGATGACCTGGGAACACCGAGGCGGGCACCGCATATCCGAAGATGTGAGCTTGACGCTCTCCCCCACCCTCTTGGGCGCCGTGCACCGTGAGATGCCCGGCAAGAAGGTTGACAGTGTCGGTTGACATCCCTGCGGTGAGGGCATCGATCAGCCGCTTCACCCGTTCTTCGTAGGCGCCGGCGTGTTGATCGGGGTCGGAGCCCATGATCTGCTCGGCGCGGACGATGCCGCGCTGGGAGACGAAGGGGAGCATGGCGATCTCGATGCCGAGTTCGCCGTAAGACACCACCCCGCCTCGATCCGGTGGTGCCGGCTCGGAGCAGGCGATGATCCGGCCCATTTCGAGCAACGGGGACACTGCCTCCAGTCGAGCCGGGTTGTCGTGGTTCCCGGCGAGGACCACCACCGGCGCCACCTCGGCGAGATCGAGAAGCCCTCTCCACACGACCTGCTCGGCGCCCGGCGTCGGGGCCGAGGTGTCGAAGACATCACCGGCGACCACCACCAAATCGACCTGGGCGCCGGCGGCAATCGCCACCAACTCGGCCAGAACCGCCCGATGCTCCTCAGACCGGTCCCGGCCCCGGATCCGTCTTCCGACGTGCCAATCCGAGGTATGGAGAATCTTCACTGTCACAAAGACGATCGTAAAGAGGGTGGGTGACAGATTCGGGGAGCCGGCACCCGGCGGGCAGCTACAGACCCTCGAAAGGGTCCTCGGGGCCGGAGATCGCCGATGCCGACATCGCCTCGGACGCCCGGGTGGCCCAAGCGGGAAAGGGAAACTCCAGCACCAATGGGACCGGCAGCTCGGGCTGGCTCAGGATCATGGTCCCCGGCTTGATGATCGTGGCCCGTTGGCGATGGACCGAGGGGAGGAAGCCGTACTCCTCACGCGAGGCCTCCGCGGCATCGAGACGGCCAACGACCCGGATCGAGGAGTTGGCGATGATCCGACGCTCCACTTCCGACGCGGTCTGTTGGGCGCCGATCAGGATGACCCCCAGGGAGCGGCCACGTTCGGCGACATCGAGAAGGACCTCTTTGATCGGGCTGGTTCCCTCCCGCGGGGCGTACTTGTTCAGCTCGTCGAGCACCACCAAGAGCAGCTCCTCGGACTGCCCGGCTCGCTCCTTGTCGTCGAAGGCGCGCTTCAGGGTCACTCCCACCACGAAGCGCTTCGCCCGATCGTTGAGGTTGTGCAGGTCGACGACGGTCACCTGATTGGGGTCGAGCCGTATCTTGTGACGCTCCGGGTCGGGAACGTCGGCGCGGATCATTCTCTCCAAATGGCGGACCGACGCCTGCAGCCTCCGGACGAAGGCGTTGATGGTGCCGATGCCGATTGCCGGGCCCGCCCACAGAAACCGGTGCTCCTCGGATTGGACCCGATCGGTCACCAGATCGACGAACTCCCGGAAGGTGCGCACCTTCACCCCATCGACGACCGCCGCCCCGGTCTCCGTTGGCTCGGCCTGTCGGAGCTGCGCCATCACGTTGTAGACGACGGTGGTGTATTGGGCCCGGTCGTCTTCGGCATCGGCGAAGAGAAAGGGAAGGAGATCCTCGTCACAGAACTCGTAGAGCGTCCAGAAGAAGGAGGTGACGTCGGAGCGGGAGGCAACGTCGGCCGTCGCCCTCGGATCGTCGATGCGGGGTGGGGCGAAGATCCCCACCGAGTCGAAGGGGGTGGAAGGCAGCCCGAGATGGGTGTAGTTCAGACGGTGATCGTCGTCGAGACGGGTGTTGACCCGGTCGAGATGGAGCAGGTCTTCCCCCTTGACGTTGAAGATCAGAGCCTTGGTGTTGACCACCGACTTGCCGAGCACACCAGAGGTGAACAAGGAGTGGAGGAGGAAGGTGGCATAGCTGGTCTTGGTGGCCACTCCAGAGATCCCTGAGATGTTGACATGGGCCCCCCGGTCGCCGTTGATGAACTCGAAGTTCACCCAGAGCGGCTCCTTGTTGCGGGCGAGGCCGACCGGGAACTTCTTCTCCATCTGATCAAAGAAGAGAGCCTGATCACGCTCGGCGCCAACCGCGATCCGCACCTCCTGACCGGGAAGAGGGGGAACGAACACTTCCGGCTCGAACCGGGTAGTGGTGACCTGGGCAGTTTCGACGACCTCGGCGGGGAGGATCCCGTCCTCGATGAGAAAGACGTCGGAGTCGAAGCGGGCGCCCTCATGTCTGGCGACCACCTGGCCGACCATCCCGAACATTCGGACCATCTCCCCGGTCGGGAGCACCCTCTCGAGTGCGACCACGTCGTCGAGTTGGACGTACTGCCCCTCATCGATTCCAATCCAGAACTCGAGTGGGGTGGCGTCTCTGGTCCCTAGGACCCGGCCCACCATCTCATCCATCCCTGGCGAGAGTAGACCCGCCCTGGGACAGGAATTGGTCTCCTATGGTGGTCGAGGTGAGTCTGGCGGTCTTCTCATTCAAGGACGAGGATCCGGCACTGGTGACCGCCAACCTCGGCACGGCGGCCTCCCATGCCCGAATCGACGAGGTCTGGGCGGTCGCCTCCGAAGACGGCGCGGTCACCCGTCAGGTCGAAGCCGGGGCCCGGGAGATCGCATCGAGCCTCTCCACCCCGGTCCTGGTGATCCCCCAGGAGCGGATCGGGAACCTACGGCCCGGGAAGGGAGACGCCATGAACACCGCCATCCGCCGCGCCGCGGGAGAGGGAAGGGAACGGGTCCACTTCTACGACGCCGACATCACGAACTTCGACGCACTCTGGATCGAGGGCGCCGAGGAAGCCGCCGACCGTGGTTTCGGAGTGGTGCGGCACCGATTCCCGCGAGCGGCAACCGACGCCATGATCACCTGGATGATCACCAGGCCCGGATTCGCCTTGCTTTTTCCGGGGACCTTTCTCCCCCGACTCAACCAACCACTGGGCGGAGAGTTGCTTCTCACCCGGGTGGCCCTCGAATCTGTTGCCGAGTCCGAGATGGTCAGATCGCGCTCGGACTGGGGCATCGACACCGTGATCACGTTTGCCACCTCGGTGCTCGGCATCGGCCTCTACGAGCATTTGGTGGCTGACGGCAAGCGCCACACCCTCTACGGGTCCCTCGAGGAGCTGCGCCCGATGGTGATCGAGTGCCTCGATGCAGTTTGCCGGCTGGAGGGCCGGAACGGGCCTGAGCCCGGCGCTCGTCATGAAAGTGACCGACCGGCTCCGGTGCCGGCCGATCTCAAGCGCACCGTGGCCTACGACCTCACCTCGACCCTGCCTCTCCTCACCAGCGGCTGGACCGACGACGAGGTGAAACTCACCGCCGGTCTCCCGGCGCGATCCCGAGAAGGGATGATGGCCAATATCGAGCGGCCGGAGTTCGCCTTCATGGACGCCGAGACCTGGCTCGAATCATTTCGCTTCCTTCTCAACGGTTTTCGTTTGGGAGACCCGACCTGGGAGTCGATCTGCTTTCGCCTCTGGCTGACCAGGGTCCTCGCGTACACCACCAATCAAGCCCAGACCGGTTACGACC
>JALYNX010000160.1 GCA_030772935.1 Actinomycetota bacterium
GACCCCGTCTCATGGCACCAACTCTTCGGTCCGCGCTCCAGTGAAACTCTGCGATCCGTAGACCAGATCGGGTCGGGCTCTCATCACCGCGGCGACGACGAAATAGGTGATCACGCCCTCACCGATACCGATGACCAGATGGGTGCCGAGCATGGCCCACAGCACTGAAGAAATCGAGATGCTGTCCAACGTCCCGCCAAGCCAGAACTCGAGAACGAAACTCGTGGCCGCCAAGGCAACGGAGATCATGGCGGCGATGGCCGCCCGGAGGGGAACACCCGACGGCTTGGATCCGGCGATTCCCCGCAGCGCGCGATAGATCAGGTAGCCGCCGACACCACCGATCAGCGCCATGTTCACCACATTCAACCCGAGCGCCGACAGTCCACCATCGGCGAGAAGGGCCTGAACCACCAAGACGAGGCAGATCACGACGTAGGCAGCCCAGGGACCGACCAGGACCGCGGCCAGGACACCGCCCAGGAGATGCCCGCTCATCCCCGGGAGCACCGGGAAGTTGATCATCTGGGCTGCAAAGACGAAGGCAGCTACCAGAGCCGCCATCGGCACCAGGCGGTCGGTGAGATAGTCGCGAGCCTTGCGAAGGGCGAGACCAAACCCCCCTATCGCGGTGAGCCCGGCGGCGGCGGAGACGCCTGCTCCGATGAAACCGTCTGGGATGTGCATCCAATCCCCTCTTGTTGCGAGAGACTTGCAACAAGGATAGCGAAGGTCAGCTAGCGCTGCATGCGGAGCACACACCCGAAAGGGCGAAGTGCTCGACATCGGCGACAAAACCCGTCGACTCGGAGACCGAGGCGAGGAATCCTGTCAGTTCAGACGCGGGAAGCGCCGTCGTCGAGCCACAGATGCGGCAGACGAGATGCTGGTGAGGTTGCTCCTCTGAAAGGTGATAGACCGCAGCTTCACCGAGGTGAGCATGTCGGACCGCCCCCGCCTCTTCGAGGGCCTCCAGGGTCCGGTACACGGTTGAGAGGTCCACGTCGGCTCCCAGGTCACTGACCGCCTTGTGGTGGATGGTGGCGGCATCGAGGTGATCGCCGTGAGAATGGGCAATCACCCCGCAAACGGCTCGCCGGGCGTCTGTGATGCGCAAACCCCGACCGCGCAGGGTTGCGATCAGATCGTCAGCGGTGATGTGCATTGCCGGGTTCCTCGCTCCATCGTGCGACATCTGAAGTGCCGAGAAGCGCCATGACGGGAATCTAACTGCTGGTTGGGGGAAGGGACAGAAGGGCCGATTCGTCTACTCTGCCCATTCCCCGAACCGTTCCGGGGGTCCAACTATGGCCATTCTTCCGATCCGAACTTTTGGCGATCCTGTCCTGCGACTGCAGACCAAGCCGGTAGTCGAGATGGACGAGACTCTTGCGGCATTGGCTGTGGACATGATCGAGACGATGTACCAAGCCCCCGGAGTCGGTCTTGCCGCAAATCAGATAGGGATCTCACGTCGCGTCGCGGTCTTCGATGCCCAGGACGGTCTCGGGCCTAGGGTCATGATCAACCCTGAGATCGTGGAGCTGAGCGGAGAATGGGCATACGAGGAGGGTTGTCTGTCGGTGCCCGGCCACTACTGGGAGATCAAGAGGCCAGGTTTCGCGAGAGCAAGAGCCCTCGATCTCGAGGGCAACGAGGTCGAGTTCGCTGGGGACGGGCTCTTGGGGCGGGTCCTCCAGCATGAGATCGACCATCTCGACGGGTCTCTTCTCTTCGACCGACTGGAGAGACGAGTCCGCAAGCAGGCATTGCGCGATCTCCGGGACGAGGCACTGGGGATGGCGAGACACGAATGACTCGAATCGTGTTCCTGGGCACCCCGGGAGCAGCCATCCCCACGCTCGACAGCCTGGCCCAGGACTCCGAAGTCGGGTTGGTGGTGACCCGCCCCGACCGGCCCAGCGGCAGATCGCTTCGTCTGGTCTCGTCACCGGTGAAGAAGCGGGCGGAAGAACTGGGTCTGGAGCTGCGGCAACCGACGAAGCCGGCAGAGTTGGATGCCATTCTCGGCGAGGAGGGGCCATTCGACCTGGGAGTGGTCGTCGCCTACGGCATGATCCTGGGGCCGGAGGCGCTGGGTACTCCGGCTCACGGCATGT
>JALYNX010000161.1 GCA_030772935.1 Actinomycetota bacterium
TCGGCCGAGATGTTGGCCAGCCCGCCGCGGCGGGCTCGGACCCAGCGGGTGCGCCGCATCACACGGGTCGGCCGAACCCTCGGAAGCGGGACGTCCAGCATCTTCAGGGACTTCAGAGTCCGCAACACGCCGGTCACCCCGGTTTCGATCGCGAAGTCATCGAACCGATGGGCCTCGCCGGCTTCATAGACCAGCACGGTGGCACCCAGTTCGGTTGCCGCCTGGCGCAGGGAACCATCGCGCAGCCGGGCATGGATGATGAAAGGCGCCCCGAAAGCCCGGGCCAGCTGCAACGTCGGCGCATTGTCGGTGTCGGCTCGGATCTGAGGGATGTTGGTTCGGTGATTGGAGGCCGTGTGCAGGTCGATGCCGACCGAGCACTGGCTCACCACCTCGCGCATGAAGAGATGGGCGAGCCGAGACGCAGTGGACCCGCGCGGGGACCCGGGAAAGGCCCGGTTCAGATCTCGCCGATCGGGCAGATAGCGCGACTCGATTATGAACCCGAGGGGGTTGACGATCGGAACCGCGATCACGGCACCACGGAGGGTCTTGGCGTCGAGGAGGCGGAGGACCTTGCGCACGATCTCCACCCCGTTGAGCTCGTCACCGTGGATAGCGCCAGAGAGCCAGACGTGGGGACCCGGTCTCCTCCCGTTGATAACGGCCACCGGCAGGTATTCCTGCGAGCCGGTTGGCACCTTGGCAAACGGGAGCTCGATCCGAGCCCTTCGACCCGGCGCCACAACCCGGTTGCCGACGGTGATCGGGTCGTTGCGTATCTCAGGCCCGCGAGCGACCACGCGGTGTTTCCAGTCCTGCGTTGTTCTCGATGAACTCGATTATCTCCCCCGCAACGTCGACACCGCTGGCACCTTCGATGCCCTCCAGGCCCGGAGAGGAATTCACCTCGATGACCAGTGGCCCGTCTGCGGACTGGATCAGGTCGACTCCGGCCACGTTCAACTCCATGGTCTTGGCCGCACGGATTGCCATCGATCGCTGGATGGCGGTCAGCTTGATGGCTTCGGCGGTGCCGCCCCGGTGCAGGTTGCTGCGGAATTCACCGGGCAGCGCTTGTCGCTTCATGGCGGCGACGACCCGCCCCCCGACGACAAATGCCCTGATGTCGGCTCCACCAGCCTCCTTGATGAACTCCTGGACCAAGATGTTGGCGTCGAGCTGGCGGAAGGCCCCGATCACCGACTCCGCCGCCTTGGTGGTTTCCGCCAGAACGACACCGAGACCCTGGGTGCCCTCGAGGAGCTTGACGACCACGGGTGGGCCGCCTGCCACCTTGAGCAGCCCGCCGATGTCCTGGGTGGCGTGGGCGAACCCGGTCGTGGGAAGACCTACCCCGGCTCGCGATAACAATTGGAGCGACCTCAACTTGTCCCGGGACCGGCTGATGGCTTGAGACTCGTTCACCGAATAGATCCCGGCCATCTCGAACTGACGAACAACGGCGGCGCCGTAATAGGTATAGGTGGCGCCGATCCGTGGGATCACCGCCTCGGGATTCAACGCTTCTCCGCGATAGAGGACCTTGGGGCGCCGAGCGGTGATGTCCATGTAGCAACGGAGATAATCGACGATGCTGACCTCGTGCCCGCGCTCGATGGCGGCTTCGCGAAGACGACTTGTCGAATAGAGGCTCGTTCGCCGGGAGAGGATGGCGATTTTCACGCAGGTTCCTCGTTTCGTATTGGACGGGCGCCCAGATAACTCTTGCCGGGGTCTACCACAAACCTGTTTCTCAAGGTGCGTCGACCGAGCAGCATCCGGTAACCCATGTCGTCACGCCCGGTCAGGTTGATCAGAGCTTCGACCGGTTGACCGGCGATCACGACAGTCGACGAGATCACCGGTCTCAACTCGGTGCAACCACCTGGGTTCCGCACCGCCGTGTCCTGGACGATGGGAGCTTCGCATTCGATGGAGGGGCGCCGCGTCCGTTGCCTGGGGTGGATCTCGAATCGAACGAAGGCGAGGCCGTCCTTCTCGAAGCGCTCGATTTGGAAAGCATGAAGAGACGAGGTGGCGGCCCCCGTGTCGACCTTGGCCTTGATGACGAAGACGCCCAATTCGGGGAGTTGGACCCATTCCCTCCAGCCGATGACGGGGCGTTTCAAAGGGCGCCTCCGGCGGCCTGGCGCGCCGCCAGCCAGGTTGTGATCGGCACCGCCGCCACCAGGCCGATCGAACCCACGAGCGTCCTCACGATCTCAACTGCCAACACCTCGGAGCTGGCGACCGCACCGAACGGCTGTTGGGACAGGCTAAAAAGGATGAGAAGGGGCATCGCGGCTCCGGCATACGCCAACAGCAGGGTATTGACAGTGGAGGCGATGTGGTCCCGACCCACCCTGAGCCCGGAGGCGAAAAGGTCTCCTCGGTCAAGAGCGGGGTTGGCCTGCCGAACCTCCCACACCGCGGAGGCCTGTGTGACCGTCACGTCGTCGAGCGCTCCGATGGCCCCAAGGACGACACCCGCCAGAAGCAGACCGGAGAGGTCGAAGCCAGGTATGAGAAGCAGGTAGAACGACTCTTCGCTCGCCAGACCCGTGAAACGGCCTAATGCAACTACCGCCCAGGAGAGCGCCGTGGTGAGGGCCAAGGCGGCAAAGGCCCCGACCGCGGCGACGTGGGTCAGGGGGGTGTATCCGTGAGCGAGGTAGAGAGCGACGAGGACGATTGCGCTGCCACCGACCAAGGCGACGGAGACTGCGTCCTTGCCGGCGATGATCGCCGGGACGATGAAACCGAGAAGGATCAGAAGGCTGATCGAGAGCCCGAGCAGGGCCGCCACGCCTCGCATCCTCCCCAGGGCAACCACAGTCCCTGCGAAGAGCAGGGCCACCAACCCAAGAAGGACTGTCCGATCCCGGTCGGCGAATTGATAGAGATTCGACCCGTCCCCGGCGTCGATCACCGATAGAAAGACTTTGTCGCCCAATTCGAGCTCGGGCTGCGCCGAGCCGTCCCCGGGGAAAGCCTGGGTGTGGAGCAAGTCTCCGCCTTCGCCGGAGAACTCCACCACGCGGCACTCCACCTCCGGGAAGTCGGGGCACTCGGCCGTTTCAACCGACGTGATTGTCGCCGGCACCACGTCGTCGGCGAATCCGAAGTCTGTTAAATCGATCTCAGGATCGCCCCTGGGGAAGAGGATGACTAGCCCGATCACGACCCCGACTGCGATCAGTGCCACGACGCCGGCCAGCCCGCGTGGTGTCGGCACCCGACGCCGATCGGGTCCGATCAGGCGGTCGAAGTCGGACGGCTCATTGGACACAGCCGGATCGTAGGTAGGCCCGGGCCCGCCTCGTCACCCCAGATCTGTCACCAGCAGATCCTGGAAGGTCTCCCTCCGCACCACGAGGCGTGCCTTTCCGTCTGCGGCGAACACCACTGCAGGGCGGAGCACCTTGTTGTAGTTGGAGCCCATCGAGTGCCCGTAGGCCCCGGTGACCGGGGTGGCGATGAAGTCGCCCACCCCGAGGCCTCCCGGCACCCGCCCCTCCAGCACCAGAACGTCACCCGATTCGCAATGCTTGCCGACCAACCGGATTGCTGCTGGCCGATCGTCTTTGACCCGAGCCGGCACAAAGGTCTCGTAGCCGGAGCCGTACAAGATCGGCCGGGGGTTGTCGCTCATCCCGCCGTCGACGGCGACATAGGTTCGAATGCCGGGCAGTTCTTTGATCGTGCCCACCGTGTAGAGCGTTATCGCCGCCTGGGCCACGATCGCCCTTCCCGGCTCTGCAGAAAGCTGGGCCACGACACCGAGATCCGATGCCGCTTCTTTCACCGCATTCGCCCATTCGGTGATCGATGGGGCGGATTCTCCTTCGACATAGGCGACGCCGAGCCCTCCTCCGATGGAGAGCTCAGGGAGATCGAAGGGACCGGCGAACCCGGCGACCGCCCGCAAAGCGTCGGCAAAGGACTCGACCCGGAACACCTGGGACCCGATGTGGGCATGGATCCCCACCAGATCGACCGCGGTAGAGCGCGACGCCTGGTCGACGGCTCTGGCTGCTGCGCCACTGGACACGGTGAATCCGAATTTCGAGTCGTCCTGACCCGTCGACACGAACTCGTGGGTGTGTGCTTCAACCCCGGGAGTAACCCGGAGCAGGATGCGCGGTGGCCGATTTCCCGACTCGTGAAGTGACTCGAGGCGATCCAGCTCGTCGAAGCTGTCGACGACTATCCGGCCGACCCCGCCCTCGAGGGCTCGTCGCAACTCGTTGCGCGACTTGTTGTTGCCGTGGAATACGAGGCGCTCGGCAGGAACCCCGGCATCTAGGCACACATGCAACTCGCCGCCGGTGGAGACATCTATGGCCATGCCTTCCTCATGGGCGAGCCGGGCCATGGCCCGGCACAGGAAAGCCTTCGAGGCATACACCGCGCCGGGGCCGAAGGCGGCCACAGCCTCCCGGCATCGAGCCCTGACATGGGCTTCGTCATAGACGAACAACGGGGTGCCATGCTCCGCTGCCAACTGGACCGTGTCACAACCACCGATCATCAGCCGGCCGTCGTCATCGACGGCGGCCGTGTCGGGAAGCAGGCTCCATGGG
>JALYNX010000162.1 GCA_030772935.1 Actinomycetota bacterium
GGTTACGACCACCTCGGCAGAAACATTGCTCATCGAGGACCAGCGGGCGGCTACGTCCGCGATTGCCTCGGGAAGCCCGTGATTCTCAAGGGGCGCGGGGACGATGGCATTCACCGATCGTCGAGCCTCGGTGAGACTCTCGCGGGCCAGCCGGGTGGCATTGTCCAGATGTCGCTGCAATTCCGCTGGGTCATCCTTGACCTGACCCGCAGCCTCGAGCTGGGTGACGATCCCGGTGAGGCCTTGGGCGATGGTGTCGTGGATCTCCCTGGCCATGCGTTGCCGCTCGTCGGTGACGCCGGCCTCCCTGGCCTGAACCAACAATTGGGCGTGAAGGCCGGCGTTCTCCTCGAGTGCAGCTTGAAGTTCCACCACGGTTCGACGCCTGACTTCGCTGAGCTCTGCGATCTTCTCGCCCCCGATGGTCCCGAATCCGATGGCCACGGTCTGGATCACCACGATGATCCCAAAGAACCACCACCCATCCGCTGTCGGATCCGGAAACACGATTCGGGAGTTGATCACCAGGGAGGTCACCGCGACACCGAGAAACGCAATGGGCGCCGGTCGCAACAGGAAGGAATGGATGAACCCGGTGATTGCGAAGATGAAGAAGCCGCCGTTGTGGAACATCAGCCCGGTAGCCAACACGGTCAGCCCGGCGAAGTAGATGCGCATCCAGGTCTGGCTCTTCCGCCGCTCGCCGGCGCGGGTGAACATGAAGAAGACCCAGGTCGCCGTCACCGCGGCCCAGGCCACGGTGAGCAGGCGGTCGGTCGAGGACTGGTTTGAGCTGAGGAGGCTGAGGCCGGTTCCCATCAGCAGGGTGACATATGGCACCCAGACGACAACGAGATCAAACCCTCGCTCCCAGCTCGATAGTTGGGAGAGCGAGATATCCACCGTGACGGGGTCGGGTTTGGCGCTCACTCCCAGCGGAAGATCAGTGCCGCCAGAAGGGTGGCGCCAACTGCGATTGCTGCCATGACCAAGAGACTAGAAGTCGTCGGCGCCAGACCGCCCCATGAGTCCCCGAGCGCTTGGACCGCGGCTCCGCTCGGTGTCAGGTCGCTCACGGCACGAAGGCCATCGGGCATCGCCTGACGGGGGAAGTAGACCCCGGCAAAGAACAACATCGGGAAATAGACAGCCATGCCGATGCCCTGGCCCGAGGCCACAGTCGGCACCACCGCACCGATGAGCAACCCAACGGCGAACATCGAAGCGGCGGCGAGGACGAAAGCGAGTGCGAAGCCCGCCAGATTCTCCGGGATCATGATGTCGAAAACGACAGCGCCGACACCCACCGCCAGCACACACGCCAGCATGGCGACCACGACCTGGACGATCAGCTGGGCGACGACCAGCTTGGCGGGATGCACCGGCGTCGTCGACAGCCGCCGCAAGACACCTCTTTCCCGGTAGGTGGCCAGGGTTGCGGGGAGGGTGGTGAAGGCCAGCGTGGCTAGACCCAGACTGAGGATGATTGGGGCGTAGAGATCCACCATGCGATATCCATCCAGGTCTGAGCTCGGGTCTCGAAATCCGGGGAAGAACTGGCCGAGGGCGAAGAGCAACAGCGCAGGAAAGGCAAGACCCCAGAACATCGCAAGTGGCTCACGTGCGAACAACTTGGCTTCGACGGCGGTCAGTTTCGTCAATGTGGACATGGGGGGCTCCTAATTCTCGTGGGTTTGGAGTGAGCGACCGGTCAAGGCGATGAACGCGTCATCCAGCGTCACCTGCTCGACCCGGAGCTCCTCGGCGACTATCTGATTGCGGGCAAGGACCGACGTGACTGCATGGAGGACGTTGCCCACACCGGTGACCAAGATCTGATTCCCGGAATGACTGACACCGGTCACCTCCGCCAGGCTGGAGAGGAGTGCGGGATCAAATGGTGTCGAAGGGCGGAATCTGATTCGCTGCTCGTCGTTGGCGCGGGCAACGAGACCCGCCGGAGTGTCGAGCGCAATGAGCCGACCTGAGTCGATGAGAGCAATGCGATCGGCGAGGCGCTCGGCTTCCTCCATGAAATGGGTGACGAGAACGATCGTCGTTCCTCGATCTCTGAGCCCCTCGATCAGCTCCCACGTGTCCCTCCTCGCCTGGGGGTCGAGGCCTGTGGTGAGCTCGTCGAGGATCGTGACCTCGGGGTTGCCGACAAGGGCAAGGGCGATCGACAGACGCTGCTGCTGGCCCCCGGAAAGCTTGGCAAAGGTGGTGTTTCTCTTGTCGGCCAACCCCAGCCGTTCGATCAGGTCGGACCAATCGACAGGGTTCTGATAGAAGGTGCTGTAGAGATCGAGCGCCTCCCAGACCTTGATCCGATCGGGGAGCCGACTCTCTTGGAGTTGCATGCCGAGTCGCTGCCGCAGCTCGGCGCGGTCACGTTGTGGGTCGAGCCCTAGAACGCTGATTCGGCCGCTGTCGGGGCGTCGCAACCCGGCTATGGATTCCACGGTTGTGGTCTTACCCGCACCGTTGGGGCCGAGGATGCCGAACACCTCGCCCTTCTCCACCGAAAAACTCACACCGTCGACGACAGCAACTTCGTCGTATCGCTTAACCAGATTCTCGACTTCTATGACCGGCATCAGGCTTCCTCGTCTCGGTGGACAACAGCCATCAGCATGTCGAATCGGGGCCGGTTACACATCCCCCGATCGGTGATCGTCAACTGGCGCAGGGATGATTCGCTACATCCGCCATTTGGTCAATCACAGTCGTCCGGACCTGTCGCGGTGATGTTCGAAGTCGGCTGGTATGGACTGAGGACATTGCGTAACTTGTGCTTCTATCTGGAGGTGACCCCCGGTATGACGCCCGAACTGAAGCGAGCCCTCGCCGCCCTCAAAGTCGAATTCACCGCCGAGATCGCTGACAAGCGGATTACGAGACTCGGGATCCAGAATTGTCGGAGGAAGAACAACAAGCCGACCGGCCCATGGTCCGAGCACTCCTGGCCCAACGCCGTCGATGTCCACATCAAAGCCGATCCCACCGGCAAGCTCACCGGGGATCGGATCGCCGCGTGGATGGAAGCGAACACGGAGCTTTGGGACGAAGTCTTCTGGCAGATCGAGCACCACTTCGACCATGTCCACGGGACCGCCAACCCGCGTAGGAACCCGGACAACAAACGCATCCCACCATGCGAGAGCGGCGTCCCCGACCCGGAAGTGGCGATCTTGTCGGAAACAACAGTGACCATCGTGCATACGGTGCTGTCGGATGACAGCGAAGAGAAGGACAACGACATGTGGCAATACCTAACCGTTGGCGAAGACTTGGTTCGACACGCCTGGAATCAGGGCTGGCTCGAGCCCAAGACCCAAGTGACGCTTGACTTTTTTATTGCCGCCGTCAGAAGTGGAGATATCAACGAGCCGACGTGGCCCGACTTCCGGAACTTCCGGGTGGCCGTCACCAATGGCATCGCGATGAGTGCCGGCAATGACGGCTCAGCGTAGAAATTGACCGTCGTGAGGTGGAGGTCGGCTGAACCGGCCGACCGGATCAGTCGTGTGGCTCCAGTCCCATCGTCATACAGGCGCTGAGCGGGCTCCGCCGGTACTCGGCGAACGGTTCACAGGTCTCGAAACCGATTGATGCGTACCTGCAGATCCTATGAAGTGCAGCTTCGGATCCGATTCTTGGTCAGGTTCGGCGTTCGGAGCGGGCGACGATCGCACGCTGGACCCCGATGAACAACAGGAGCAGCGCTCCGATGATGATCTGCATCCACGACTGCTCGGCGCCCATGAACGAGATGATGGTCTTGATGGTGCCGTATACCAACACCCCAACCAGTGAGCCCAACACATAGCCGCGGCCTCCCGCCAGGACGGTTCCACCGATGACGACGGCAGCGATCGCGTCGAGCTCCGTGCCCACGCCATTGCGCGGATAGCCGGCGCCGGAATAGGCGGTCAGCACCAGGCCGGCGAGACCACCACACACTCCCGATATCACGTATACCGACACCTTGTTCCGTGCCACCTTGAGACCCATCAGTGCTGCCTGCGGGTTACCACCGACTGCGTAGGCCGTCCTCCCAAAGCGGGTGTACTGCATCACCAAGGCTCCGACCAACACCACGAGTAGCGCAAGGATGCCGGTGGGTGTGATGTACCAATCGCCAAACCGGATCCGGTTCGATTGCAACCACAACACGGCCGAGGATTCGACTTTGATCGACGAAAGACTCACGACGAAGGCGAGACCGCGGGCGAGAAACAGGCCGGCCAGCGACGCGATGAAGGGCTGGACGTCGAAGTATTGGACCAGGACTCCGATGAGCAGCCCGACGAATGCGCCAGCGATCAGGATCACCGGTAGCGCGATCGCCAGCGACGTGCCAGCCTCGAGCAGCTTCGCCAGCCAGATCCCTGTGAACGCCATCACGGAGCCCACCGAAAGGTCGATGCCCCCAGTGACGATGACGAAGGTCATGCCAACGGCAAGGATCAGGAGGTATGCATTGTCTAGTAGCAGCGCAGAGATGTTTCTCGAGGTGATGAAGTCACCCCGGAGCAGGATCTCCCCGCCGAGGAAGAGCAGGATCAGGATCGCGACCGCCGCCAGCGTCGGGAGAAGCGATGCACGCCGGCTCATGAAGGTTTCGAAGTACCCGCCCGGTTCTCGAGTTGTCGTGCTCGAGGTTTCGAGGCTCGTCATCCTGCAACCTCACCATCAGTGGATCCGCCGGCTCCGCGCGAGCGCGCCGAATGGAGGACGTCGCGCGCAAAGCGATGCAGACGCGGCGACTGGATGACCACGACGATGACGACGACCATGGCGAAGAACACCGGGCTTTGTGCCGATGACACTCCGAGGAAGAGGATGGTGGACTCGAGGGTTCGGATGGTCAACACGCCCACGACGGTGCCCGCGATGCTGAATTTTCCCCCCATGAGCGATGTACCGCCCAGCACCACCGCGAGGATGGCATAGAGCTCGATGAATTGGCCGGCCGCGTTTGAGTCGGCCGCCTTGATGTTCGACGCGTAGATGACGCCCGCGATGCCGGCGAGCACACCGCTGGCGGCGTAGGCGCTCCAGATGATGCCCCGTGAGCGCACGCCGGCGAGACGGCTCGCCTCGGGGTTGATGCCAACTGCCTCGGTGAGCACCCCGAGCGCGGTCCGTCGCTCAGTCACCGCGACCGCTGCGACCGCGGCGACCCAGATGAAGAATGCGAACGGGAGCAGCAGCAGGTATCCGGTGGAGATGTACTCGAACGGCGAGCTGTTGACGGTTGTGATGAAGCCCTCAGTGATCAGGAGTGCCATTCCGCGGCCGGCGAGCATGAGCACGAGCGTCGCAATGATGGGCTGTATCCCCAGCAGGGAGACAAGAAACCCGTTCCAGACGCCGAGCAGGAGTGAGACCAGGATCGCGATCACCACGGCGAGCATGACCACGCCGAGGTCATTGGGATCGGTCGAGCCGTCGATGATCGTGAGCGCCACTGCTCCGGACACGGCCATGACCGCTCCGACGGACAGGTCGATCCCGCGCGTGGCGATGACGATCGTCATCCCCAACGACACCAACATCAGTGGGGCGCTCTGGCGCAGGATGTCGATCAAGGCCCCATAGAGGCGGCCGTCCCGAACGGTGATGCTGGCGAACTGCGAACGAGCGACAGTGTTGATCAGGATGAGCGTGACCAACGCG
>JALYNX010000163.1 GCA_030772935.1 Actinomycetota bacterium
GTCTTCGTCGAGAAGCCGCTCACCAACTCTGTGGAGGACGGGGTGGCTGCGGTCAAATCCGCTCGGGATGCCAAGGTCCTTCTCCAGGTCGGTCATCAGCGACGGAGAGCTGCGGCCAAACGGCGCATCAAGAAGATGCTCGACGCCGGGGAGTTGGGCGACGTAGAAACGGTGATCGCCCACCATTCGGTCCCCAACGGCCACAAGATGGTCCAAGAAGCGTGGCGCTGGGACCCCGAGCAGAGCCCGCTGGGCTCCATGACCTCCCTCGGTGTGCACAAGATCGACACGATGCACTACCTGCTGGGGTCGATCCGCACCGTGTTCGCCTTGACCAGACCGGGCCGCACCCGACCGATTGATGAGGCCACCATCCTCGGGATCGAGTTCGATAGCGGAGCCCTGGCCACCCTCACCACTTCGTTCTTCACCCCCGTGGTCAACGAGATCCAGGTGTTCGGGACAGATGCCGCCGCGTATAGCAGTGGAGGCGGGGAACGTTTACAGGTGCAGGGTCGTCATGACCCGAAGCCCGAGGAAGTGCCGCTCGACCCGATAGATCCGGTTGTCGACCAAATGACCGACTTCGCTCGCGCCATCCGCGGAGAGACCCAGGTAGAGGTCGACGGTGAAGCTGGTCTGGCGGTGATTGCGGTCCTGGAGGCAGCCGTACGTTCGGTCGAGGAGCGTGGCCCGGTCGAAGTCGCCCGGTTCTGACGTCTCATGACCGCCGGCTATGCGACCTTTATCAGCACCTTCAAGGACGAGGGGTCGTGGACCAGCTCGAATGCCTTGGCGGCCTCCTCCAACTCCAGCACGTGGGTCACGATGGGTTCCAGGCTGAGGGCACCTTGGGAGGCCAGGGCCACACCGTCGGCATAATCCCCGGTGAGGGCGGCGCGGGGATTGTAGAGGGTGAGCTCCTTGTGGTAGAGCTGGTAGTACGGCAGACCCTGACCGCCTCCGGTGAGGGTCCCGTAAGCGACGATCTCTCCACCCGTCGCTGCCAACTCGATCGCCTCTGCAAGGGTGGCCTCGGTGCCGACTGCCTCCACCACCAGATCCGGGCCCCGGCCCTCAGAGACTTCGGCTAGTAGCTCCGAGGCCTGGCCAGGGTCGGCAACGTGATGAGTTCCCGACGCGCTGGCGAGGTCTCGCTTCCACTCCGATCGGGTGATGCCGACCACGGTCAGGCCTCTCAACGTCAGCAGTTGAGTTATCAGCTGACCCGCCACCCCCAAGCCGATGACCGCCGCCACCTGGCCCGGGATCGGGTTGACGCTCTTCATTGCGTGGATGCAGGTTCCCAGGACTTGGAGGACACCCGACGCACGATCCGAGATCACCGCCGGGACGGCGATGAGCCGATTGACCGGCACCACGGCAAACTCGGTGAAAACGCCGTCCGTGTCTCTCCCCATGAGGCCGCCACTGGTGCAGATGTTGAACCGCCCGGAGAGGCAGAGAGCGCACCTGCCGCACGATATTCCCGGATCGACCAACACTCGAGCACCAGGAGCGAAGGGGGAGCCCGGCGGGCCGGACACGACCTCGCCCACCATTTCATGTCCCATGATCCGGGGATATTCGACCGGGATCTTCCCCTCCAGGATCTTGGTGTCGGTGCCGCAGATACCGGCCTGACCACTGCGGACCAGGACCGAATCACCGGCCTCCGGCACAGGGACATCGGTCACCTCGATGGTGCCCGGCCCGACAACACGTACGGCTCTCACATTTCTCCTGGTTGAGAAGATCGTAAGTCAATCGCTCCGGATCCGGTCGCCTAACCTTGGCGCGGCGTCCACGCCCGGGCCCGGTTTCGGAGAAACTCGCCGACCTATGCTTTGAGTCATGGGGCAGACTCCCGAGCTCAAGATCTCCCCACCCGAAGGCGGTTTCGCAGCTACACGGCAGACGACACACGAGTACGTTCGTGGCGTCTTGCGCCGGGCGATTCTCAACGGTGAGTTGGCGAGCGGCAGCCGTCTCGTCCAGGCGGAACTGGCGGCAATGCTCGAAGTGAGCACCACGCCGGTGCGAGAGGCGCTCCGCGACCTGGCCACCGAAGGACTGGTCCAGTTCGACCCCCATCGGGGCGCGATCGTCTCCGAGCTCAGCTCCGAGGATGTCCATGACATCTACGCCATTCGCAGCGTGCTCGAGCCCTTGGCGATGCGCCAGGCGGTCCCCAACATCAGTGATGTGTTGTTGGAACGCCTGCGCCGGCTGCACCAGCGGATGCTGGACGAGCCGCATTCCGCAGAATGGGTGGATCGCAACCGCGTGTTTCACATGGCGATCTACGAGACATCCGCTTCACCCCGGCTGGCTGCGATCATCCGCAATCTCCAGGATGCCTCAGTGATGTACATCGGAGC
>JALYNX010000164.1 GCA_030772935.1 Actinomycetota bacterium
GGATGTTCTCAGGGCGGATGATCACCGAAACCCTGCCGTTGAGGTCTGTGTCGAACCCCCCGACCAGCGTGTCGACCCGGCCGTTCCTGGCAACCGAGTCGATGACGTCGGCGTCGCCTAGGAACTCGGCCACCCAAGGGTCGGTCGGATTGGAGTAGAGCTCGGCCGGGGTGTCGGCCTGGAGGATCTTGCCGTCCTTCATGACCGCGACGATGTCAGACGTCGCCAGAGCCTCCTCTTGGTCGTGGGTCACGAAGACAGCGGTGGTCCTGGCTTCGGTGAGGATTGTTCGCAATTCGCGTCGCACCCGATCCCGAAGACTGGCGTCGAGGTTGGAGAACGGCTCGTCGAGGAGGATCACCTCCGGCTCGGGCGCAAGAGCCCGCGCCAGGGCCACCCTCTGCTGCTGTCCTCCAGAGAGCTCGTTGGGCATCCGACTCTCCAGCCCGGTGAGGCCGACCAACTCGAGAACCGAAGCCACCCGTCGCCTGCGGTCTCCTTTGGGCAAGCCGTAGGCCACATTCGAGGCAACTGTCATGTGGGGGAACAGGGCGTAATCCTGGAACACCATGCCCACGTTCCGCTTTTCGGGCGGGACGAACGTCTGGTCGTCGAGCACCCTACGCCCGTGGATCTCGATGGATCCACCTCCGTTTTCGAACCCGGCGATGACCCTGAGCGCCGTGGTCTTGCCACACCCCGAAGGCCCGAGCAAGGTAACCACCCCGCCTTCCCACACATCAAGGCTGAAATGGTCCAGGGCGACGGCATCGCCGAAGGATTTGGTTAGGTCCCGGGCCCGAATTGCGAGGCGATCAGTCGCCGAGGTCACGTGTCATCACCAAGAAGAGTGGCACGATCGACACCACTAGAAGAACCAGGCCGGCTGCAGACGCCCTGGTCAGGAATCCCTCTGACGTGGAGCTCCAGATCCGGATGGCGAGAGTTTCGAAGCCATTGGGTCGCAGCAGGATGGTGGCCGGCAGCTCCTTCATCGCGCTGAGGAACACCAGGGCACCACCGGCGACCAGACCCGGCGTCGCCAAAGGCAAGGTGATGCGGAGCAAGGTGCTGAAGGGTCCCCGTCCCAGACCTCGGGAAGCATCCTCCAGGTCAGGGCTTGTCCGTCTCAATGAGTCTTGAACCGCTCCGACCGCCTGAGGCAGGAACATCGCCACATAGATGAGAAGCAGGAAGATCAGAGTTTGATACAGGGGACGGGCCCACTGTAGGGCGAACCCAACAGCCGCCACGCCAACGGTGATGTGGGGCAGGGCATAGGTTCCCCACACCGCCGACTCCACCCAGCCCGACAGTCGCCCGGGTCGGCGAGCTGTCACCATCGCCACCGGGAACGCGGCCAGCGCTGTAATCAGGGCTGCCGCCATAGCCACGGCCAGTGAACGGGCGGCCTCGGCGCCGAGAGCGGCTCCGAGGGGTTGTCCGGCCTCGAGCCCGCGCCCGACCGAGGCCGCCATCACCAAGACGGGTATCCCCAGAGCCACCAAGGCAAAGGAGCCGATGAGCGTCAGCGAAAGCCCGAGACGCCATCCCGCCAGCTTGACCAGCGGTCTGGCCCGTCGAGGCCGACGGGAATGGAGAGCAGCGCGGCCCCTGGTTCGGCGTTCCAAGACCAGGATTACGACTGCCAGGGCCATCAGAATCAGCGACAAGGTGGCTGCCGGTCTGCGATCGATCTGGCCCCGATAGAGGGTGTAGATCGCCCTGGTGAAGGTGTCATAGCGGAGCAAAGACACCGCACCGAAGTCGGACACGGTGTACAGGCCCACCAGCAAGGCAGAGGACACGAGGGAAGGGCGGAGTTGGGGAAGGGTGACAGTCCTGAACACCTTCCACCTCCCCGCACCGAGACCGGTCGCCGCCTCCTCGGTGGCGGGATCAATCGCGCGCAGGCCAGGGATCACGGTGAGATGGACCATGGGGGCGGTGAATATCGAGAGCACCAGCCAGGCGCCCACGAATCCATAGGGGGTGGGGATCTCGAAGAGCACCCCATTGGGCCCGGTGGCTGCGATCAGGCTCAATGCCGCGACATACGACGGAACGACTAGTGGAAGTGCCGCAAGAGTCATCCAGCCCCGACGAAATGGAAGGTCGGCGCGGGTGGTCACCCAAGCCGTCGCCAGCCCGATCATGAGCGCGGTGACAGTCACCGCGATGGTGAGAAGCATCGTGCTTGCAAACAGTTGGAGCAGGCGGGCGGCGGGAACCGCGATCGATGTGCCTCGGCCGATCACCTGGATTGCCAGGCTGACCGGTGGGATCAACCCGGGAAGGAGGGCAATCCCTGCCGCCAGCCACCATCCCCGGCTCGGCCGATGTTTGACCGGCCCGACTCGGACCCGGGGAAGGACGAGCGGAGCGGTCACCTCACACCAGGCCGGCCCCCGCCACGAGCCGGGTGGCGAGGTCGAGGACACCGGCAAGGTCGCTCAGGTCGATGTCAGGGGAGTTGATCTCGGAAAGGTGGGGCACCCCTTCTGGTGGATCCACACCCTCCACGAGCGGATACTCGAACGTATCCGTCGCGAAGAACGTCTGGGCAGCGTCCGACAGCAGAAAATCGACGAACTGCTGGGCAGCCTCCGGCTTGTCCGTGTCGGACAGGATCCCGACGCCGGCGGGCATCACCAGCGAACCAACGTCTCCAGCTGGGATGAAGTGGTTCTCGGCATGCTGACCGAGGCCCTCGGCCCGGAGCCGGAGCAGGTAGTAGTGATTGACCAGGCCACCCTCGAGCTCTCCATTGTCCGTGGCTTCCACGATCGGGGCGTTGCTCTCGAAGTCGACCGGCTGATTGGCGGCCAGGGCCTCGAGCCACTCATTGGTGGGGCCCTCACCACGCTCCAGGATCATCGCGGCGACAAAGGCGAGGAATGAAGCGTTGGTGGGCGCAATCCCGAGTTGCCCCGCCCATTGCGGGTCAATCAGGTCATCGATATCCATGGGGAGGGCGATCTCGGCGTCGGTGTTGTAGATCACGACTCTGATCCGGCCAGAAGTACCTACCCACCGCCCGTCTCGGTCTCGGTATTTCGGATCGACCAATCCCAGAGTGTCGTCGCTGAGCGGCTCCATCATTTCTGCCACCACCCCCAACGATGCCGGATCTTGGGCAAAGAAGACGTCAGCCTCGGTTTCCTCGCCCTCTGCGATCAAGGTCGCAGCCATTTCACTGGACCCGCCGTATCGAATCTCGACCTCGACCCCGGATTCCTCGGTGAAGCTCTCGAACAACGAGGCCACCAACTCCTCACCACGACCTGAGTAGACGATGAGTGGCCCGTCGGCCTCGGAGCCTGCTCCGCCACAGGCGACGACTATTAACAGAAGGGTGAGGGCGAGGGCCGATGTTCGACGCAATTTGGTCCTCCAAATACCGAGATCGTTAGGTAACTAACGATCCGATAAGGTATTGGCACTACGGGGATAGTGCAAATGACCCGCGCGTTTAGGCGGTGGCCTAGCCGTCCTTTTCCCCGAACAGGATTCTGACTCGAGAATCGTCGAGGGCGCCGAGTTCGTACCAGTCGCTCACTGTTGAGAGCACCGCGTGCTCCAGGGAATCCTCCCAACCGGCCGGGGGCCACGGTGTTGGGCCAGGTTCCGCGACCATGTCCACCCGGAGCCTTGTGGCCTCACTCGAAAGCTCACATTGGAGGGATGAGGACCGTCCGTCGGCAATGAGAACCGCCGCTGCCTCGTTGACTCCGAGACGTGCCTCTTCGACGCGGTCATAGCCGAATCCACTCAATCGGGCCGCATTCCCGGCCATGGTGCGCAACACGCTGAGAGCGTCGCGGCGCGCAGGAACGATCAGCCTGATCACATCGGTCGACATCTTCTTATAGTACGACTCCTTGCCCGTCCTACGCCGTTGCCGGGAACCATCGGAGGAGAACCGCTGACGACCTCTTCAACGCCAGCCAACGGGGCTTACGAGTTGACCGTGGCAAGTCTTCCCCATCATGTTGCGACACTGCGCCTGTTCGTGTCGGCGGTCGCCAGGGTCGCAGATCTCGACGTCGAAACCACCGACGACGCCAAGCTTGCCGTTTCCGAGTTGGCCACCGCGATCGTCGAGGCCGGTGATGCCGAGTACATCACCTTGCTGGCAACTCCAACGCACGGGCGCTTGACCCTTGTCCTCGGGCCCTGGAGGGACAGTTGGGGTGAAGTCGAAGAGTTCGGGGCGCTCGAGATCGCCAATGCGCTGTTCTCGGG
>JALYNX010000165.1 GCA_030772935.1 Actinomycetota bacterium
GCGCTGAGCGGCGTGAGCTCGGCCGGTTTGAACACCATCGAATTGCCACAAGCCAGCGCCGGCGCCGACTTCCAGCAGGCGATCTGGACCGGGTAGTTCCAGGCTCCGATACCCACGCAGACCCCGAGCGGCTCACGGCGGGTGTAGACCCAGGAATTGGCCAGCTGGAAGGTCTCGCCGTGGATCGAGGCCGCGATCCCGGCGTAGTACTCGACGGCATCGGCCCCGGAAAGCACGTCGACCGCGATCGCCTCCTGGAGCGGCTTACCGGTGTCGAGCACCTCGAGACGTGCGATCTCCTCGTTGTTCTCACGAAGCAGGGCAGCGGCCTTGTTGAGGATCCTTCCCCGTTCGGCGCCACTCATCTCTCGCCAGATCAGAAACCCTTCCCTGGCCGAGACAACGGCCCGGTCGACGTCGGCCGGGCCGGCATGTTGGACCGAGGTGATCACCTCTCCCGTGGCCGGGTTGATCGTTTCAAAGGTCTCTCCGGAGGTGGCGTCCTGGTAGGCACCGCCGATGTAGAGCCTCTGTTCAGCCAAGTTCATTGGGTGTGAAATTAGCCGAGGCGGGGTCAAACGACCGAAGTGGGCGGCTGCAGCCCGGCTGCCCAAGCCTGGGTGAGCCGGTCGAGGATGATCGCCATCACCACGATCGCGAACCCGACTTCGAATCCGTGACCGGTCTCACCACGGGTGACCGCTGAAACTGTTTCGAAGCCGAGCGCTCCGCCACCTACCAGCCCGGCGATAATGATCATCGCCAACACCATCATGATCACCTGGTTGACCGCGGCCATGATCGTGGGAGCGGCCAGGGGGATCCGCACCCCGTACATGGTCTGACGGGGGGTGGCCCCGAAAGTCTGTGAGGCCTCGATGCTCTCCTCGGGTACCTGACGGATGCCAAGTGCGGTGATCCGGATCCCGGGGACGATGGCATAGAGCACCGAGGCGATGATCCCCGGGACCTGCCCGATCGTGAAGAGCAGGACCACCGGGATGATGAAGACGAAAGAGGGGATGGTCTGCAGGGCATCGAGAATCGGGCTCAGAAAGGCCTCCACTCTGGGTCTGCGACCTGCCCAGATCCCCACCGGGATCGCGATCGCCACCGAGATGATCACCCCGGCCACCACCTGGGTCAGCGTTTGCAGCGACAGCTCCCACATTCCGGTCAGCCCGACCGCGACCAGTGCAATCGCCGAGAAGACTGCCAACCCCACTCCCTTCACCCTCCAGCACAGATAGGCGGTGATGAAGATCAGGACCGGCCAGGCCACTGTCCCGATCAGAAACTCTCGGACCGGGATGATGAGCCCGGCGACGATGAAGTCGTTGACCGGCCTGGTGATGAACGAGAGGTTGTCCCGGGCCCAGACCACAACGGTGTCGACCGGATCGAAAGCATTGACCTCCCAAACCATCGGAAAGTCGACCCAGCCCATGACCCGGCCGGCGACTATCAGGATGGCGACGAGGCCTAACGACCACATGATGTATCGCCGCGACGTGGGTTTCGTCGGATCAGCGAAGGCCAGCGACCGTCCGACCCGGTCCAATACCATCGCTATCGCCACGATCGCCAGCCCGGCGGCCAAACCCCGTCCGGTTCGTCTCTGACTGAGAGCCGCGAGTACCTCCTGACCAAGTCCCCCGGCCCCGAGCAGGGTGGCCAATACGACGATCCCCAAGGCCATCATGATCGTCTGGTTGGCCCCGGTCATGATCGAGGGCATCGCCATCGGCAGTTGCACCTTGAACAGGGTCTGGCGTCGGGTGGAACCGAACATCTCCGCCGCCTCGACCGACTGGCGGGGCACGCCCACGATGCCGAGGGTGGTGAGCCGCACCACCGGAGGCAGGGCATAGATGACCGTGGCGATGGCAGCAGGAACAACCCCGATGCCAAAAAAGAGGAGGATGGGGATGAAGTAGACCGGTGCCGGGATGGTCTGCATCGCGTCGAGCACGGGTCGGATCGCCCGCTCCACCCCGGGCCGCATCGCAGCCCAGACCCCCAACGGGATCCCAATCGCCAGGCTGATGAGGACTGCGATCGTCATCAGGGATAGCGTCGCCATGGTGGTGTCCCAAAGAGCGATCAGTCCCGGGTAGACCAATGCCGCCGCGGCCACGAGAGCCGGCTTCCAATTTCCGGTTCGGGCGATCACCAGAAAAACAACTACCGGCAGCACATACCAGGGGAGCCACTTGAGGAAGGACTCGATGGTGTCTAGTCCCCATCCGACAGAGGCAGAGAGGGGCATGAAGAACCAGGTGAACAGCGGGTGGGTCCGGCGATTGGCGCGGGCCCAATCCGCGAAGGCATCAACCGGCCCCGAGATCACGCTGTCCCACAGCGCCGGGACTGTCTCTGATCGGAACAGCAACTGGAGCAGAACGACGCCCACGATCAGGCCGATCCACACCGAGCGGAGCCGAAACCAGCCGGAACGCCCGTCGGAGATGATCATCTCCGATGACTTCCAGGGCTGAAGTAGCCCGGTCATTCCTCTGGTTCTAGTGCGTTGGCGACCGCGTTCCGATCGACCACACCTACCGGTCTGCCCTCTGCGTCTTCAACCGAGATCTCGGTGGAATCGTGGAGCAAATCAGGAAGCAGCGTCTCGATGGTGTCATCAAGATGAACCGCTTTGCCGTTGGGAAGGCCGTGTCCCGGTTTCATCACTGCCGCAGCAGTGAGCACTTTGGCTTTAGGGATCTCCTTGGTGAACTCCCGGACATAGTCGGTTGCGGGGTCGGTGATCAGCTCGTAAGCAGTCCCCACCTGATCGAAAGAGCCGTCCTTCATGATGGCGATCCGGTCGCCGAGCTTGATCGCCTCGGCAAAGTCATGTGTGATGAACACGATTGTGCGCTGCAGTGTCTCCTGAAGCCGGATCAGCTCGTCCTGCATATCGCGGCGGATCAAGGGATCGAGAGCCGAGAATGGCTCGTCGAAGAACAGGATCTCAGGATCGACGGCGAGAGCGCGAGCCAGCCCGACCCGTTGCTGCATTCCGCCCGAGAGCTGCTGAGGGAAATACTGCTCACATCCCTTCAGTCCCACGACCTCCAGCACCTTCGTCGCCCGCTCGTATCGCTCCGCCTTGTCGATGCCCTGCACTTCCAGCCCGTATGCGGCGTTGTCAATCACCCGACGGTGGGGGAAGAGCCCGAAATGCTGGAAGACCATCGACATCTTGTGACGACGCACCTCACGCAGCTGGTCGTCGCTCATGGCGGTGAGGTCGTCCCCGTCGAGGAGGACCCGTCCTCTGGTCACCCCATTGAGTCGGGCAACACACCGAATCAGGGTGGATTTGCCGGACCCGGAGAGACCCATCACCACGAAGGTCTCTCCGCGGCTCACGTCGAATGAAACGTCGCGAACTCCGATCGTGCAATCGGTGGCTTCTCGGACTTCGGCTCGGGAGGCGCCGCCTTCGGCTAGCTCGATCGCCCTCTCGGGGTGGGCGCCGAAAACCTTCCAGACGTGCGCAACGGAGAGACATACATCTGTTGTCGGCCCGTTCGAGAAAGCCACCTCGGTAATGTACTAGTGGGCCTCAGGCGCGAGCCTCGCCCACAACCCATAGGAGAAATATGAAAAAGAGAATCTGGCTCTTGGTAGTCGCCCTGGCAATGTTGGCGGCGTGCGGTGGGGGCACCGGGTCAAGCACGACCGCGGCTGCCGGTGACGAAGGCAGCACAACCGCCGCCCCTGTCGCGGGCGGGGAAACCATCAACATCGTGGCCAACGCCTGGACCGCCTCGGCGCTCAACGCTGAAATCGCCAAGCAACTGATCGAGTCGGAATTGGGAAACCCGGTCGAGATCGTGGCCATCGATGAGAACACCATGTTCACCGGCCTCTCCGACGGCTCTGTCGATGTCGTGCTCGAGGTGTGGCCTTCGGGAATCACCCCCGATGAACAGGCCTTCCTCGACGACGGCTCGGTGGTGAACATCGGTGACTTGGGAGTGGTCGGCCAGATCGGCTGGTTCGTCCCCAGCTATGTCATTGACGAGCACCCGGACCTAGCCACCTGGGAGGGGTACCTCGACCCCGCAAATGCCGCGCTCTTCGCCACAGCGGAGACCGGAGATCTCGGCCGCTTCTTGGGCACCGATCCTTCCTACTCCCAGTACGACGAGCCGATCATCGCCAA
>JALYNX010000166.1 GCA_030772935.1 Actinomycetota bacterium
GATGAGGAGTATCGAGGCGAGAGCCGAACCGAAGAAGGCGATATAGAACGCGACTCGTTCGGCGCGTGCCAGATCGTGGAACGATTCCTGCAGGGGGAGGATCAGGAGGAACGCAAAAAGGACCTGAACACCGGGAAGTGTTGTCCTGAGCCCCTCTAAGAAGGCGCGAAACGCATCATCGACGTCGGCGTTGTCATCACGGGGTGCCTTATCCATCCAGATCTGAGTTTATGCGCCCGTGACGCCACTTCAGTTGGCGGGTGTTTCCGACAGCACCTGGCTCGTCTCGGTGGCGGCCTCCGGATCACCGATCAACACGATTGGCTGCGTCCGTGATACACGGGGAGCGATTCAACGAATCAGCAGCGGGATTTCGATCTCTGCGTTGGACAAGCCGCCGTGATAGCAGCGGAGCCGTTTGTCGAAACCGGGGGGAAGGATCACCTTCCCTTGGGGAGGCACCAGCAGGTCGTGTCCAACACGTCGTCGGGCGACGGCAGACGGCTCGGGGCCGATGAGGCCGACCGGATCGACGAGGGTCCCCCCGGTGTGCTCCTCCAAGTCGTCGATCAACGAACGATCGCCCCAAAGCAGGATTCCGCGCGGATCGCCGGCGAATCGGAGCGGTTCGAATCGCGTTTCCCGGACCAGGATCTTGTCGGACTCGGAGAACTCGACCAACCCATGGTCTGCAGTGCCGATCAAAGCCACGTCGGCGGGAAGCCTGGAGGCCAGGTCGTCCCATACACGGGCCGCGAGAGCCATCGCGTCATGGAACTCAGGTGAGCCCAAACCGGTGACGTGAGCGGCGAAGTCGACCTGCCAGACATAGGTGAAGATGAACCGCCGACCGCTGTCTGCGAGCTGCACGGTGGCATTCACCAGGTCGGCGATGTCCCAGGTGGGCTCGAAGCGGGCTCCCCGATAGAGCAGACGGGACAACGGGCTTCTCTCGAAAGAGCTGGGTTGGACGGTGATCGGCTCCACACCTGCGGCGCGCAGACGCTCCCAGAGGTTGTGCTTGGGGAGCACGGACGCGTAGTCGTAGACCACAGGGAGACCTGCCAGGTCCACCCACTTCAGGGTGTTGACCACGCCGCCCGCCTCCTCGAGCCAGGCTAGGTGAGAGACCAATCCATGCTCGGAGGGGGGTCGACCTGTGGCGACCGTCGCTAGAGCGACACTGGTGGTGGTGGGAAATGGTGCGTGAAGGGTCCCGCGGTTGGCCGCCTTCATCGTTTTAGCCGAAGGATGATCGAGTTGGGCGATCCCAAGTCCGTCGACGAGAAGCAGCACGTAGGTGCGGGCGTCGGGGAGCTCCGTTGCCAGATCGGAGCGGAGAGCGACACCCGTCTGCCGGCCGGTGAGACGACCTTCCAGCTCCGTCACCAGATTCGCCAGACCCCCTCCGGTGTAGTCGGGGTTGATCATTGCCACGGCAGGCTATTGCGACCTGTCACCCAATCCGCCAGTTGGCTCCGTCTCAGGTACATGATCACCGCCACAGGTGTGATGGACAACGAACAGATATATCGGTCGTACGCCGTCGAGCTCACCAAGTACGCGACTGGCCTGGTTGGGCCCTTTGACGCTGCCGACGTGGTGACCGATGCCTGTTTGAAAGCCTTTTCGTCAAAGAAGTGGCCCGAGGTGACCAACCCGAGGGCCTACCTCTACCGAGCGGTGCTCAGCGTGGCCACAGACCACCACCGAAGCACCCTCTCCCGCCGACTCAGAGAGCTGAAGACGGCGGCCCCCGAGGCAGCTTGGTCAATGGAAGTCGACGTCGACGTCCTGAGAGCGGTGGAACGGCTCTCCATGCAGCAGAGGGCAGCCGTTCTCCTCACCTACTGGGCTGATCTCCCGGTCGAAACAGTCGCAAGAGAAATGGGTGTCTCCACAGGAGCGGTGAAGCGTCACCTCGCTCGTGCCCGGAGGCACCTGAAGGAGTCGTTGTCATGAGCGAAATCGACGATCAGAGAATGAAAGATCTCGCCGACCGGCTGGTGGCCATGTCTCCAGAGCCGCCGCCATTCCCAGAGGAGTTCATTGTGACCCAACCAACCAGCTCTAGAAGAAACCCTGTCCTGATATTCGCCGGAGCGGCCGCGCTCGTGTTGATCCTGGCCGCTATCCCGCTGTTCCTGACACTGGGTGGGGGCGAGGTCGACCCCATAGCCACGACGACAACCTCGTCGGTGCCATCGACCGAATCGAGCGAACCGGTGACCTCGACCACCGAGGCCACAAGCACGACTGTGCCGGAGACCTCGACCACCGTTGGTGGGCCGACGGAAGCTCGAGAGGCCATCGTCTTCCTGATCACCGTTCCGGAGAACTCGTTCACCGGGAACCCGGCGTTGGTGCCGTTCCGGACCCAGTATTCGGTTCCGGCCTCGACCCCCGAGGTGCTGGCCAGCCTCCAACTTCTCACAAACGACATGACGTTGCCTGACGGTTTTGCGAATTCGGTGCCCTCGGATGTGGAAGTCCTCGGCGTCATCCTCGGTGAGCACCAGATCACAGTCGACATGAACCCCGCCTTCCTCGATGGCGCCGGCGGGTTGCTGGCCGACTTCACAATGCTCAACCAGCTGATCTACACCGCTGCTCACTTCGGTGAGACCGAAACCGTCGTGTTCACAGTCGGTGGGGAGCCGGTCACCGCCTTTGGCAGTGAGGGGCTCGACCTCACCGAGCCGGTCGGCCTCGAAACCTACATCGACCAGCTCAATTCGATCCTCGTTACCAGCCCTGTGAACGGCGAGGACGACCTTCCATTGGCGGTGTCCGGCCTCGCCAACGTGTTCGAAGCCAACGTGAGCTACGAGGTGCTGGAGGGCGATGGCACCGTCGTGGAAGAGGGCTTCACCATGGCCAATTGCGGCACTGGCTGCTGGGGCGGGTTCTCCTTCGAGGTGCAATATGACTTCAGCGGAGACGAAACGGTGCGAGTCTTCTGGCACTCACCCGAGGACGGCGCACCTTCAGACGTCATCACGATCCCCATTCTCTGGAACGATGCCGATGGCTGGGACCTGCTGACCGGCAGCTAACCCGCCTCTAATTTGGATCCACAGGTGTCATATCCGGCCCTGTGGGTCCCAATTACGGAGCTTCGAGACTGACTTCGGGGTTCTAGCCGCCCTGCGTATACTCGCCGACGGTCGCAACTCGACAGAAAAAGGGCATGACTCCGTACTTCGAGAGCTATCTGACGGTCGGCGCCTTCGCCGCGCTGGGTGCGATCCTCGTGATGGTGATGCTGGGGGTGGCCGCGGTCCTCCGACCCACCAATCCGACGACCACCAAGTCGATGACGTACGAGTGCGGCGTCGACCCGGTCGGTGTGGGTTGGAGCCAGACCTACGTCCGGTACTACGTCTACGGCCTGCTCTTCATCATCTTCGACGTCGAGGCGGTTTTCATCTTCCCCTGGGCCATCGTCCTCGAGAGGCTCGGGGTGTTTGGCCTCGTCGAGATGCTGATCTTCATCGTGATCTTGGTCTTGGGCCTGGTCTACGCCGTCCGCAAGGGAGTACTGAAGTGGGAGTAGCCCAGAAGTTCGGCATGCCAAAGCCGGTGACCTGGCTACTGAACTGGTCGAGGAAGTACTCGCTATGGCTCTTTCAATTCGGGCTCGCCTGTTGCGCCATCGAGCTCATGGCGACATCCGGACCGCGTTATGACTTCATGCGATTCGGGATCATCCCGCTACCCGCCTCGCCGAGACAGGCCGACCTGATGGTCGTGGCCGGCACGGTCACCGACAAGATGGCCCCATCGGTGCGCCGTCTCTATGACCAGATGCCCGACCCCAAGTACGTGATCTCGATGGGCTCGTGTTCCAACTGTGGCGGTCCGTATTGGGATTCGTACTCGGTGACCAAGGGCGTCGACCAGGTGATTCCGGTCGATGTCTACGTTCCGGGTTGCCCGCCCCGGCCTGAGGCGTTGATGGATGGGATCGTCCTCCTCCAGAAGAAGATCCAGGGCGAGGACATCCGAGAGAAGTGGAATCAGCGTGACTTCGAGCCCGTCTGAGACCGAGACCACGGTTCACCCTCTCCAGGAGTTCGCCGATCGGGTGGCGAAAGCGGTCGGGGGTGTGGCCGAGATCACTTTCGACACCGTGAAGGTGAAGGTTCCTGTCGAACGTTGGGTGGAGATCCACCGCCAGGCCCGGGACGATCTCGGGCTTGTTTTCTTCTCGTGGCTGTCCGCCGTCGACTGGACGGTCGATGTGGCGGTGGGGGATCCGCCGGGGGGTGAGGTGGTCGACCGATTCGAGATGTTGACCACCGTTGGCGACATCAGTGAGGGGAAGCGGGTCACGTTCACTGCAGATCTGTCCAAGGACGATCCCGTGATCGCCAGTCTGGTGGAGGTGTACTCGGGCGCCAATTGGCATGAGCGCGAGGCGGCGGAGATGTTCGGGATCCGCTTCGAAGGCCACCCTGATCCCACCCATCTCTATCTGGTCGATTCCTTCATCGGGAACCCCCTCCGTAAGAACTACCCACTGCTGAGCCGGGAGGTCAAGCCGTGGCCGGGGACCGTCGACGTCGAGGGGATGCCGGGTGCCGCCGCTGAGCCCACTGAGCCGTCCGAAGAGAACCCGGAAGCCTGACGTGGTCGTCGATCAGGACCTGGTCCGCCACCTCTCCGAAGCTTCGGTTTCGGTGTCGCTGGAGACCCCGGAGATGACACTGAACATCGGGCCGCAACACCCTTCAACCCATGGCGTCCTCCGACTCGTGGCCAGAGTCGACGGGGAGCGCGCCTACGACGTGCACCCGGTTATCGGAAACATGCACCGCGGCTATGAGAAATTGTCCGAGGTCCGCACCTACCCCCAGATCACCACACTCGTCAATCGCATCGACTGGGTGTCGGGTTACGCCAACGAGGTGCCGTTCATCGTTGCCGCCGAGAAGCTGTTGCAGGTCGAGGTCCCCGAGCGCGCCCAGTACATCCGGCTGATCCTCACCGAGATGGCACGCATCTCCTCACATTTGATCTTCATGGCGTCCTACCCGCTGGAGCTGGGGGCGGCGACGCCGCTCTTCTTTGCCTTACGCGAGCGTGAGCGGATTCTCGACTTGTTGGAGGGTGTCACCGGAGGGCGGTTTCATCCGAACTTCAATCGGATCGGCGGGGTGAAACCCGCTTACGGGTCGGGCTCGCAGACCCGCAAAGTGATCCAGGACCTCCCTGCCGGGTTCTACGCAGAGACCCGGGACGCCGTGACCCATGTGCTCGGAGTGGCGGACGAGATCGAATCGTTGGTCGCAGGCAACGAGATCATCCTCGCCCGTACCAAGGGGATTGGCATTCTCCCCATCGATGTGGCTGCTTCCTACGGTGTCTCAGGACCCAACCTCCGGGCCTCCGGTGTCGGCTTCGACCTGCGCAAGGTGGAGAACTATCTCCCCTACGACCGTTTCGACTTCGAGATACCTGTGGGGGAGAACGGGGACTGTTGGGATCGGTGGTGGGTGCGTCTCGCCGAGATCCGGCAGTCGGCGCGGATCATCCAACAGGCAATCGACGGAATTCCTTCCGGCCCACTGCAGGCGAAGGTGCCCAAGGTGATCAAGGTTCCCAAAGGCGAGACCTATGTGCGCGCTGAGAATCCCAAAGGAGAGATGGGCTACTACCTGATCTCCGAAGGTGGTCAGGCCCCCTACCGGCTGAAGATTCGCTCGGCGAGTTTCTCCAACCTCTCGATACTGCCTTGGATCCTCGAAGGCGTCCTCGTGCCGGACATAATCGCGATCATGGGAAGTCTCGACTTCGTGCTGGGAGACGTGGATCGGTGACTCGGTCGCTGCGCTCCCTCGTCCTCTCAGGTCCTAAGTCTCAAGCCGCAAGCCAGACCGCGATTCTGGCTTTTGACTTGGGACCTGTGACCTGTGATCTGCGGAACGAGGTCACGCTTTGACCACGTTCCTCACGGATCTTTTCTCCAATTTCTATGTTTCCCTCGCTGGGAAGCTGCTGCTCGTCGCGCTGATGATCCCCTTGATCGGGATGGCCATCGGCTTCGCCGAGATGAAGCTCTCCGCCAAGATGCAGGCACGGGTCGGGCCCTATTTCGCCGGGGGGCGTTGGGGTTGGGCCCAGCTCATCGCAGACGGCGTGAAGTTCTTCCAGAAGGAGGACCTGATTCCCGAGGCCGCCGACCGACCGGTGTTCAAGATCGCGCCGGTCCTGGTGCTGGTGTCGACGGTCTCGCTGTTCGTGGTCGTGCCTTTTGGACCGGGGCTCATTTTCCGAGACCTCTCGGTGGGCATCTTCTTCGCCCTCGCCGTCTCCTCGCTGAGCACGATCGGGATTCTCATGGCCGGATGGTCCTCGGCCAACAAGTACTCGTTGATGGGTGGCATCCGCGCCGCCGGCCAGCTGATCGCCTATGAGCTGCCCCTGATCCTGGCCGTAGTGGGCTCCGTCATCCTGGCGGGGACGATGAGCATGGAAGGGATCGTCCAGGCGCAGATCGAGGCCGGATATCCGTTCGTCATCTTGCAGTTCGTCGGCTTTGGCATCTTCATGATCGCCGCCCTCGCCGAGCTCAGTCGCATCCCGTTCGACATGCCAATCGCGGAATCCGAGCTGGTCATGGGATACCTCACCGAGTATTCAGGCTTCCGCTTCCTTTTCTTCTTCCTCGCCGAGTTCGCCAGCATGTTCACGCTGTCGGCGATCGCCGTCACCCTGTTCCTCGGTGGCTACTGGCTCCCCGGCATCCCCGAATCGGTCCTCGAGTTTGCCGGGCCGGTGATCCTCATGGTCAAGGTCTTCCTGCTCGTCTTCACCATGATCTGGTTCCGTTGGACTTTCCCCCGATTCCGTGAGGACCAGTTGCAAGCTCTCGCCTGGAAGTGGCTGATCCCGCTGGCCTTGCTCAATATCGCAGTCACCGCCGTGTTCAAGGTGGTCCTCTGATGACTGACACGGCTCGAAAGTTGCCAGGCGGGGGCATGGTCAAGGGGCTGTGGGTAACCCTGTCCACGATGGTCAAGACCATCCTGTTGCCCAAGTCACATCTGGCCACGGTGAACTACCCCAAGGTCAAGGAAACCCCGGTCCCGAGGGCCCGTGGCGTGATCGCACTCGATCAGGAAGCCTGCACTGTCTGCATGCTCTGTGCACGCAACTGTCCCGATTGGTGCATCTACATCGAGGGGCACAAGGAGGAGCAGCCGGCATCGACTCCTGGAGGCCGGATCAAAGTCCGCGCCACCCTCGACCGGTTCGACATCGACTATGCCCTTTGCATGTATTGCGGGATCTGTGTCGAGGTGTGCCCATTCGACGCCCTCTTCTGGTCGCCGGAGTATGAGTACTCCGAGCTGAAGATGGGCGACATGATGCATGACATGGACCGTCTCCAGGATTGGCTGACAACGGTGCCTGAGAACCCAGGTTTGGAAAAGTGACAGTGATCGACTGGATCTCCGAGCCTGTGAACTGGGTGTTTGCCCTGATTGCGCTTGCCGTGCTCGCGTCGGCGATTCGGGTTGTCACCGCCAACAATGTGGTCCATGCCGCACTATTCCTGGTTGCGACTCTGGCTGGGACCGCCGGTCTGTTTCTGATCCTGTCGGCCGAATTCGTGGCCTGGGTCCTGGTCCTGGTCTACATCGGCGCCGTGATCGTGCTCTTCCTGTTCGGAATCATGATCACCCGGGCCCCCACCGGATACGACCAGGGACTGGACGGTGATCGCAAGATCTGGCCGGCAGTTCTTTCGGTCACGACATTCGGTTTGATGTCCTGGGCTTCTTTGGAGGCGTTCGGCTCCACCGCGGTGAGCAACCCCGGCGAGGGGACCGATACCGCAGTTCTTGGCGTGGCGCTGATGGGACGGTACGTGGTGCCCTTCGAGGTCGTCTCCTTCGTGCTGCTTGCCGCCCTGATCGGCGGGATCACCATTGCCCGCCGCGACCTCACCCCGGCTGAGGAAGAGGAAAGGACATGAGGCCTCGCTCGCTCCACTCGCTCGGCGTCGCAGGTCTCAAGTCTCAAGTCTCAGGCCAAGATTCTTGCTTGCAACTTGTGACTTGCGACGCAGCTCAGACCGGAGGTCTGAGATGCTCCTGAATCAGTTCCTGATCCTCGCGGCGGCTCTCTTTGCCCTCGGGATCTATGGCCTTTTGGTGCGGCGGAACCTCGTCCTGATCCTGCTCTCGGTGGAGTTGATGCTCAACGCGGTCAACATCAACCTGATCGCGTTCGAGTCGGTGTTGCGTTCCGAGTTGGCCGTCGGGCAGATCTTCTCCATCTTTGTCATCACCGTGGCCGCCGCCGAGGTCGGGATTGGGCTGGCGATCGTCATCATGATCTTCCGAAACCGGCGCTCGGCGAATGTCGACGACCTGAGTCTGATGAGATGGTAAAAGCTCGGCATCGCCTCGCTGTACTGGGTACTGAGTACTTGGTATCTGGATTGTCGAGGTACCAAATACCAAATACCAAGTACATGGAGATCACGCAGTGATCTCCATCATTGCTACTGAGGCCGAGCACGTGGTCGAGGCTGGTGTCACCGACGGGTTCTGGGTCGACACCGCCGGGATCATGCTGGTTCTCCCGTTTGTCGCCTTTCTCCTGATCATGGCCCTTGGGAAGCGCATGAAAAGAGAGGGCGCAGAGATCGCCATCGCTGCGCTGGCCATCAACACCGTTTGGGCAACGGTCCTCTTCGTACAGAACATGACCGAGGGCGTTCTCGCGCAGCGCACCTTCGAGATCGGGAGAATTGGGGGAGATCTCGTCTTCGAGCTGGGATGGGTGGTCGACGGGCTCTCGATCATGATGTTCTTCCTGGTCAATGTGGTCGGACTGCTGGTCTTCATCTACGCAGTGGGCTACATGCACGGCGACGTCAGGGTTCCCTGGTTCTTCGCTGTCTTCTCGCTGTTCGCCGGGTCGATGCTTCTTCTGGTGGGGGCTCCCAACCTGATCCAGCTCATCATCGGCTGGGAGGGAGTCGGTCTCGCCTCGTATCTCTTGATCGGGTTCTATTGGGAAGACCTCGACAATGTGAGGTCGGGCAACAAGGCGTTCCTCGTCAACAAAGTGGCCGATATCGGGCTGCTTTTGGGAGCGATCCTCATCGCGGTCGCGGTCGGCTCGTTCGACTTCCAAGTGATCAACCTGGCCGCCGCCGAACATCTCGAGGCACTGTCCTCGGTGGCGGTGGTCGGTGGTCTGCTTCTCTTCCTGGGGGCCATGGGGAAGAGCGCCCAGTTCCCGTTCCACATCTGGCTTCCAGACGCCATGGCCGGCCCGACCCCGGTTTCGGCGTTGATGCATGCGGCAACCATGGTCACCGCCGGCATCTACCTGATGGCGCGCACTTTCCCCCTGTTCCAGAATCTGGCGGAGGAGGCTCGGCCCTGGATGGTGGCGATCGGGGCCATCACACTGTTCGCCCTCGGCCTGCTGGCGCTTGTGGCAGACGACATCAAGAAGGTGCTCGCCTACTCGACGGTTTCCCAACTCGGGTACATGATGACTGCGGTGGCGGCGGGCGGGTACACGGCCGGGCTGTTCCACCTCTTCACCCATGCCTTCTTCAAGGCCTTGCTCTTCCTCGGCGCCGGGTCGGTGATCCACGCCGTGCACTCGAACAACATGAGCGACATGGGTGGGTTGCGCAAGGACATGCCGATCACCTACTGGACCTTCCTCATCGGCTCCTTGTCCCTCGCAGGGATCATCCCTCTCGCCGGATTCTGGTCCAAGGACGAGATCCTGGTCACCCTCGGCGATGCGGGCTACACCGCCGTCATGTGGATCGCCATCGCCGGGGCTTTCGTCACCGCCTTCTACATGACCAGGGCGCTGGCGCTCACCTTCCACGGGACCTACAAGGGCCACGGCCACCCGCACGAGTCGCCCCGGGTCATGACCGTGCCCCTGATGCTGCTGGCCATCCCTTCGGCAATCGCCGGTGTTTTCAGCATCCCAGGTGTGTCCCTGCCCGGGATCGGCAATTTCGGCGAGTGGCTGGCTGTGCGCGAGGTGGCTATCGGCGACCACCACGCTGAAGCGATCCAATGGGCGCTGGCCGGAGCAGGGATCCTTGCCGCCGTTGCCGGGATTGCCCTCGGGTGGATTGTCTTCGGCAGGGATCGGGAGACCCAGCAGCAGCGGGATGCCCTCGATGTTCCAGTCCTCTATCCGTTGCTCCGCAACAAGTACTACATGGACGATCTGGCCAACGGTGTGGTCGGAGCGACGATGGGACCGATTGCCCGTTTCGTCAATTGGACCAACACCTACGTCATCGACGCCTTCGTGAACGGGGTGGCTCTGCTCACCAAGGGCCTCGGCTCATTCGTCTATCGGATTCTCGACCAGCGCGGGGTCGACGGCGTGGTGCACGGGTTGTCGGCTGCGACGGACAGCGCGGGGTCGGCGTTGCGGAAGATGCAGACCGGCCGGGTTCAGCAGTACGCGGCTTCATTTGTTGGCGGGGTCCTGGCCCTGATCATCGTGTTCGTGTTCGTGACATAGGAGAGGCTGAGAAGAATGGAATTGTTCGAAACCTGGGGACTCACCCTCATCGTGTTCCTCCCTCTGGCGGGGGCCCTCCTCCTCGGTCTCCTACCCAAGGACAACGAGCTCGCTCTGAAGACGGTGGCACTCCTTGCTTCGTTGGGCGCCTTCGTGTTGTCACTGGTCCTCATCAGCCAATTCGACTTCTCCGCCGGCACCTACAACACCTATCAGTTCGAAGTGGACGAGACCTGGATCGGCGCCATCAACGCCCAATATCACATGGGAGTCGACGGCATCAGCCTGCCGCTCCTGGTCCTCTCCACTTTCGTCATGGTGTTGGCCGTGATCTACAGCTGGAACCACTGGGAGGAGCCGAGAAACCCCAAGGCTTTCCTGATCCTGATGATGATCCTGGCCACAGGGATGAACGGCACCTTCCTGGCGCTGGACCTGGTCCTGTTCTTCATCTTCTTCGAGGTGGTGCTGCTCCCGATGTATTTCATGATCGGGATTTGGGGCGACCGCACCCCGAGGCAGATCCCCGGCTTCGGCCGCGAGGTCGAGACCCGGCTCTATGCCTCGATCAAGTTCTTCCTGTTCACCCTTTTCGGATCGGCCTTCATGCTGCTTGGCTTCCTTGCCCTCTATTTCGAGTCGGGTGCAGTCGGCGATGTCGGCCGTACTTTCGACATCGTCGAACTCACCAAACTCGGAGCCGAGGGCGCCTTCACCGGGACTTTCGCTTTCCTGGTCTTCGGGGCGATGTTCCTCGGGTTCGCGGTCAAGGTGCCGATGTGGCCGTTCCACACCTGGCTGCCCGACGCCCATACCGCGGCGCCGACGGTGGGCTCGGTGTTGCTTGCCGCGATCCTCCTGAAACTCGGCTCGTACGGATTCATCCGCATCTCACTTCCGATCCTCCCCGAGGAGGCTGCGAACTGGGCGCCGGCGATCGCCATCCTGGCGGTGATCGGGATCATCTATGGGTCCTTGGCCTGTCTCGCCCAGACCGACATGAAGCGACTGATCGCCTTCTCGTCGGTGGGACACATGGGTTTCGTGATGCTGGGGATCGCCACCCTGACCGACATCGGGATCAATGCCGCGATCATCGGGATGGTGGCCCATGGTCTGATCACAGGCCTGCTCTTCTTCCTCGCCGGCTCGATGAGCCATCGCTATCACACCAGGGAGATGTCCCGACTGGGAGGCAATATCAAGCTGATGCCGGTGATGGGCGGGATCCTGGCGTTCACCGCGATGGCGTCGCTCGGCTTGCCCGGGTTGGCCGGGTTCTGGGGCGAGTTCATGTCGTTGGTGGGGTCGTACAACCCGTTGCCGGGCTTGTCGCTCGGGGTGTTCCGGACTGCGATGGTGCTTGGGGCGGTAGGGACCGTCCTCACTGCTGGGTACATGCTCTGGAT